>JAJZFR010000126.1 GCA_021805265.1 Acidobacteriota bacterium
CGCTGTCGATGATGTCCACGGCGGCGACGCCGCGCTCCAGAAACGGATCGTGGTCGTCCTCTTCCGCGCCCTGGCTCTTGTAAAAGTAGCGCGCGTGGCCGGTGATGCGCGCGGCATCTGCTACGGTATTGAGCAGCCAGGGGGTGGATGTCGTCTCGCGCATCACGTCGAGATACTTGTCGCCGAGCATGTCCGTCAGCAGAAATGCCTTGATGTGCGGGAGCGTTCCATCCTGGGCCCACTTGGCGGCGAGGTGGCGGCTGCCGTAGGTGTGGTCCTCGCCCTGCCAGGTTTCGCTTTCCATGGATTCTTCGCCGTCCAGGAATACCAGCCAGACGCTGTATCCGGCGAGTTTTCCGTCGGTCATCTTTGTACGCAGTTCGTTGGCCATTTCGATCAGCAGGCCAGTGGTCGAGCCGCCGTCGTTGGCTCCCACGAAGCTGATATTGCGCAGCGGATAGTTGGTTTCGTAGTGGGTGGCGAGCACGATGACGCCGTTCTTTTTGCCGGGAAAGCGGACGATGAAATTGCGCATCGGCACGGGACCAATCGCTGTGTTGGCGAGGAAGGAATCTTCTTCGAGCGCATCGTGACGAAACTGCTCGCGCAGAAATGCCTCCGCTTTGGCGTGACCCGGACTGAGGCACCAGCGGGGGCCGATGGCTACAAACTGGCGCGCATATTCAAGCGCGCGGTCGCCGCGAAAATGCTGCTGAGCCATTGCGTTTCCAGCAAAAGCCAACGCTGCGATGAGCAGCAAGGAATGCAGCGGGAGCATGACTCGCTTCACGCGGGGGTCTCCTTTTTCAGGCGTCGGTCCGGATGGACCCACCAGGCGACGCCGATGCTGATCAGGTAAAGCAGCAGCATGGGCACGGCGAAGGCGAACTGGGTCGGGATGTCTGGCGACGGGGTGATGATCTCGACAATGATGAAGATGATGAGAATGGCGTAACGGATGTTCTTCCACAGGAAACGCGGGCTGACGACGCCAAACATGGCGAGGAAAAAAATGACAACTGGCAGCTCGAAGGTCGCGCCCATGCCGAGGATGAGCGAGAAGAAGAAGCTGGTGTACTCCTCGACGCTGATGATGGGGTGAATGCCCAGGTTGTGGCTGAGGTCCACGATCAGGAACTTGAGCATGCCGGGGAAGACGAAGAAATATCCCAGCAGTGCACCGGAGAAAAACAGGCCGATTGCCGAGGCCATGAAGGGAATGACAAACCGTCGCTCGCGCTGGTAGAGGCCGGGGGCAATGAAGAGCCAGACCTGAAAGAGGATGTATGGCGAGGCCAGGATGGCTCCGCCGACCAGGGGAATCTGGATGTAGCGCAGGTTGACGAGATCGGCGGGGTGGGTAAAGTTCAACTGGATGCCGATGTGATTGAGCGGCGCCTGCATGAGGCTGTAAAGCTGCGGGGCAAAGACGACCGCGACCAGGTAGCCGACCACCAGTGCAATCGCGGCGTGAATGAGCCTGCGTCGCAGTTCGTCGAGGTGCTCGAAGAGGCTCATGCCTGGCAGGTCGGCACGTTCGCTTACCGCCGCGCGGGCGCGTTCCAGTATGTCGGGCTGGCTGGGGTCATTGTGAAGGCTAGACATGGTCGCCGCCTGCTGGATTTCCTTGCAAATCCGGAGCGAGGACGACTGCCTCTTCCGGGCTGGTCACCGTTGCTGCCTCAGGCGGCTCGGGGATCAGGCCGCGAAAGGCGCGCGGAACCACATGACCGGCTGCGGGCGGGTGGATGCTGGGGAATCTGCGCGGTTCTCCGCGGAGCGCTTCCGATGCCTGGGGCGCGCTTTCCGGCGGCGTTTCGACCGGCTCTGTCGGGGTTTGCACCTCCGTCGCTACGGCGGGATCAGGCGAGGCAAATACCGGCTCGGGCGGCGGGATGTGCAGCGCCGTTTCCGGGGACGTGCTGGCGGAGAGCTTGCGCTGGCGCTCGATCTCTTCGTTGGCTCGCAGCTCCTCTTCCATCTGATATTTGAAATCGTTGGAGATTTTGCGGAACTCGTACATCAGCTTGCCGATCTGGCGGCCAATCTCCGGCAGCCGTCTCGGACCGAAGACCATCAAGGCCAGCAGCATGAGCAGCATGGTGTCGGGTATTCCTATGCTGGCCGTCTGCACGGTGGCTGGAGTAAGCATGTATTCGATCATTCCTGTTCGTATCGGCTTCCCGGCGCGCTCCCGGATTCCGCTCCCGGATTTCGGGGACTGGAGAAGGATTCACGCCACAGGCTTCATGATACCCGCCTGCGTTGCCGCTCACAATCGGAACGCGCAGATTGTCGTCCTGGATTGCAGATGGATTGCCTATGGATTGCGAATGGGTTGCATGGAACTGTCGATTCCCGGCCTTACGGCCATTCCGCTACAATCAAAAGGGAACAGTTTGGACAGGAAGCGGCGTGTTATACCGCGTTCTGCATCCAAACCGAAGAATGCTGCAACATCCCCGTGGATGGGCTGGCGCCAGGCGATCTCCCGGCTGGCTTCAGAGGCGCATCCGCTGCAGCACAGTGAGCTTTCAACATCACCGTTCGCGGCCAGCTACCCGCCAGCCCGAACTGAAGGCGGATTTTTAAGTTATGACCACCGGAATCGAAGACTTCCCAGCTTCGGCGGAGTCCGAGCTGGCAACGGAATGCTCGCTCGACAACTATCTGGCGCTGCCCGATCATTCGATGGACGCTCGCATCGCGGCAGCCCGGAAGACGCTGGGCACTCGGCTGCTCATCCTTGGCCACCATTACCAGCGCGACGAGGTCATCGCCTATGCCGACGCTACGGGCGACAGCTATAAACTTTCGCGGATCGCCGCCGAGACGGAGGCCGAATATATCGTCTTCTGCGGGGTGCATTTCATGGCGGAGAGCGCCGACCTGCTGGCGCGG
>JAJZFR010000109.1 GCA_021805265.1 Acidobacteriota bacterium
CGATCCTCTACCGTCAGGTCCTGCGAAGGCTGAAGGTACAGCCGAATGCCCCTCACCTGATCGACCGCCGGCTGGAGGCGCGCAATCACCTGCGAAGCGGAGAGTTTGCGCTGGTCCAGCGGCTTGAGGTTGATCTGGATGCGTCCGCTGTTCAGCGTCGTGTTGGTCCCATCCACCCCAATGAAAGAAGAGATGCTTTCAACCGCGGGGTCTTTCAGGATCACCTCGGCCAGGTCCTGCTGTCGCGTCGCCATGTTGCCAAACGAGATGGACTGCGGCCCTTCCGAAATGCCCAGAATCACGCCGGTATCCTGCACCGGAAAAAACCCCTTGGGCACGATCAGGAACAGAACAATCGTCGCGACCAGCGTCCCGATGGTAATCATCAGGGTAAAGAACTGGTGGCGCAGAACAACCCGCAGCGTCCGTCCGTAAAATGCGATGACCGCTTCGAAGGCGCGCTCCGAAGCGCGATAGATGCGGCCCTGCTGCGCTGCCGGCTTGTGTTTCAGAATCCGCGCGCACATCATCGGCGTCAGCGTCAGCGAAACCACCGCCGAAACCAGAATGGTTATCGCCAGGGTCACGGCGAACTCGCGAAACAGCCGCCCCACAACATCGCCCATGAACAGCAGCGGAATCAGCACCGCGATCAGCGACACCGTCAGCGAGACGATGGTGAAGCCGATCTGCTCGCTGCCCTTGAGCGCGGCGCGCATCGGGCTGTCGCCCTCCTCGAGAAAGCGCGAGATGTTTTCGATCATCACGATCGCGTCGTCCACCACGAAGCCCGTCGAGATCGTCAGCGCCATCAGCGTCAGGTTGTTCAGGCTGTAGCCCAGCAGGTACATGACGGCAAAGGTGCCCACCAGAGAAAGCGGCACGGCCACGGAAGGGATGATGGTGGCCGAAAGGTTGCGCAGAAACAGGAAGATCACCATCACCACCAGCCCAATGGTGAGCAGCAGCGAGAATTGCACATCGGCGACCGACGCGCGGATGACATTGGTGCGATCCGTCAGGATGCGAATCTGCACCGACGCGGGCATGCTCGCCCGCAACTGCGGCAGCAGCGTCTTGATCCGATCCACCACCGCGATGATGTTGGCTCCAGGCTGCCGCTGAATGTTCAGGATCACCGCCGGATGACTTCCCGCGCCGGGCAGGCCCATCCACGCCGCCTGTTGCGAATTCTCCGCCGCATCCACCACCGTCGCCACGTCCGAGGTGCGCACCGCTGCGCCGTTGCGGTAAGCGAGGATGACCGGCTTGTAATCGTCGCTCGAAAAAAGCTGGTCGTTCGCCCCCACCGTATACGATTGCCGCGAGCCGTTCAGCGTTCCCTTCGCCTGGTCCACGTTGGCCGCCACCAGCGCGGCGCGCAGGTCCTCGAGGCTCAGGTTATAGGCCGCAAGCTGGGCTGGATTCGCCTGAATCCGCACCGAGGGTTTTTGTCCGCCCGCAATCGAGACCAGCCCCACCCCGGAGACCTGGGAGATTTTCTGCGCCAGATTGGTGTCGGCCGCGTCCTCGACCTTGTCCAGCGGCAGCGTCTCCGAGGTCAGCGCCAGCGTCATCACCGGCGCGTCGGCAGGGTTCACCTTGCTGTAGATCGGCGGATTGGGCAGGTCGGTGGGCAGGAAGTTGTTCGCCGCGTTGATCGCCGCCTGCACCTCCTGCTCGGCCACGTCGATATTCTCGTCGAGGTTGAACTCAAGCGTAATCACCGAGCCGCCGCCGGAGCTGACCGAGGTCATCTGTTTCAACCCAGGCATCTGGCCGAACTGCCGCTCGAGCGGCGCGGTCACCGAAGACGACATCACCTGTGGCCCGGCGCCGGGATAGAACGTGAGCACCTCGATGATCGGGTAATCCACCTCCGGCAGCGCCGAAACCGGCAACAGCCGGTAGCCCACCGCGCCCGCAAGCACAATGGCCACCATCAGCAGCGAGGTGGCAACCGGACGGATGATGAATGGGCGAGACGGATTCACGGGCGCGTCCTCTTGCCCTCGCCGGAACCCTGCCCGTGGCCTCTGCCAGCCCCGTGCGAAGAGGCCGCGCTCTGGTTCAACCCCTGAGCCAGCGCGCTGGTCGAGGCTCCCGCGCTCGCCGATACTGCCATCGCCGCCGAGGACGCGCTCACTTCCACAATCGAGTTCGCGTGCAGGCGGTCCGCCCCATCGATGATGACCTGGTCCCCAGGCGACACTCCGCTATCGACAATCGTTACCTGCCCCTCCGTCAGCGCTACCTTGACCGTCGTCATCGAGACTTTGTCGGTATCGGTTGACGGATCGTGGTGAACGGTCCACACAAACGTCCCCTGGTTGCCGGTCTGAATCGCCGCCGAGGGCACCACCAGCGCCCTCGGTCGCTGCTCCATGATCAGGTGGATGTTCACAAATTGATTCGGAAAAAGCTGCTGATCCACGTTCGAGAACACCGCCTTCAGCTTGTCCGTTCCCGTCGTCGTATCGATCTGGTTGTCTGCCGTCAGCAACTCGCCTGTCGCCAGTCGCGTTGTATCGCCGCGGTCAAATGCCTCGGCCACCAGTTGACGCTGGCCGCGCAGCATCGACAGCACCTGGGGCAGTTGGTTCTCCGGCAGGGTGAAGTAAACCGCGATTGGTTCAAGCTGATTGATGATGACCAGGTTCGTGGTGTTCGCCGTGATGATGTTGCCCGGATCAACCAGACGCAGGCCGATCTTGCCCGAGATCGGCGATTGGACCGTACACCAGTCGAGCTGCAACTGCGCGGTTTCGATCGCCGCCTTGTCCGACTGGATCGCGCCTTCATATTGACCCTGCGTCGAAAGCTCCAGATCGAGCTGCTCCTTCGAGACCACGCCCGCCTCGTAGAGCGCCTTGTAACGCGCGTACTCGGCCTGCGCATCCTTGAGCAGCGCTACGTCGTGGGCCAGCGTACCCTTGGCCTGGTCCAGAGCCGCCTTGTAAGGGCTGGGATCGACCACCAGGATCGTCTGCCCCTCCTTGACCAGTTGGCCTTCCGTGAAATTCACATGATCCAACTGCCCGCTCACGCGCGCCTTGACCGTAACCGAGTAGTAAGGCGTCACAGTGCCCAGCGCCGTCAGATAAACCGGCATCGGCTTCTCTTCGACCGCCGCAGCCTGAACCGGAACCGGCATATTCAGCAGCGCGTTCGCCTGGCTCGCCGTCTGCTGCGCGGCCAGCTTGCGGTTCTTGTACACCCGCCACACCCCGGCAACCACCAGCGCCAGCAGTACAACATAAACCACAGGCCGCACCCAACCAGACTTGCTCGGTTCGGGATTCAGGCCTTCGCTCAAACTTTCAGTCGATTGGGACACGGGCACACTTTCCATTTCTTGCAGACTCGGTTTCCGGATTCCCCGCAAAACAGGCTCCTGCTTGCGGAAATACAGCCAACCCTCTCAGAGTTACGCTCTTACCAAGGGACGGTCAAGCACCGCCTTTTGTTTCCTGAAGCGCCTTCCCCCGGCTTCCAGCAAACGCCAGCCTGCCGAAGTCGCCGCCGGAAGCAAGCTCGCAATCCGGAAACTCGGGTATTCTCTCGATGCCCCACCCGACCACTTCGACTCGAAAAATTGCCGCTCCGCTGAGTTTGTGGTTCTTTCACCCTTCCCTGGCCGTAAACTGTCCAATCCGGAAACTTCGGCGATACGATACGTTTACTACCTCTCTGGCCGCGAGCACCGCCCGAAACAAATTCGAGCCGGGAATCTCCAGCCAGTAGAATAGAGACATCCAGCGACCGCAGCCTTTGTTTTTTATCCTCGGAGCGACCAGAAACATATGTGGATTGTCCGGCTTGCATTACGACGGCCTTATACTTTTGCCGTCTTCGCCCTGTTACTGCTCATTCTCGGGGCGGTCAGCATCTTCACGATGCCCACCGACATTTTTCCCAATATCAACGTTCCCGTAGTCAGCGTGGTGTGGCAGTTTACCGGACTTTCCGCCGAAGAAATGGCCAACCGCATCGTCTACAACAACGAGCGCGGCATCACCACCACCGTCAACGACATCGATCACATGGAATCCCAGTCGCTCGATGGCGTCGCCGTCATCAAAATATTCTTCCACCCCCACGTGAACATCGGCTCCGCCGTTGCCGAAGTCACCGCGATTGCCCAGACACAGCTTCGCTCCCTGCCGCCGGGAACCGTTCCCCCCTTCATCATTCAATACAACGCATCCACCGTTCCCGTCCTTCAGCTTGGACTCTCCGGCCAGGGGATGACGGAACAGCAGTTGTTTGACCTCGGCACCAACACCATCCGCACACAGCTCGCCACCGTCGAGGGTGCCTCGATTCCCTACCCCTACGGCGGCAAGCAGCGCCAGGTCCAGGTGGACCTCGATACCCACGCCATGCAGGCCAGGGGCATCTCTCCCGCCGATGTGGTCAACGCCGTCAGCGCCCAGAACATCATCGCTCCGGCGGGCACCATCAAAATCCATAAACTCGAGTACGCGGTCGAGTCCAACTCCGCGCCGCTCACCATCCAGGAACTCAACGATCTGCCCGTCAAAACCGTAAACGGCACCGTCATTTATATCCACGACGTGGCCCACGTGCGCGATGGTTTCCCCCCGCAGACCAACATCGTCCGCGTCGATGGCCAGCGCGCTTCTCTCATGCTCATCATGAAGACCGGCTCCGCCTCCACCCTCAACATCATCGCCGACATCATGGCCAAACTGCCGATTATCAAAGCCCAGTTGCCGCCGCAGTTGCGCATCACTCCGCTCTCTGACCAGTCCATCTTCGTTCGCTCCGCTATCAGCGGCGTCGTCCGCGAGGCCCTCATCGCCGCCTGCCTCACCGCCATCATGATCCTGGTCTTTCTCGGCAGTTGGCGCTCCACCGTCATCATCGCGGTCTCCATTCCGCTTTCGATTCTTACCTCCCTCATCGCACTTTCCATGCTCGGCGAGACCATCAACATCATGACCCTCGGCGGCCTTGCGCTCGCTGTCGGCATCCTCGTCGATGACGCGACCGTCGAAATCGAAAACATCAACCGCAATCTCGAATCCGGCAAGGAGATCGAGCAGGCCATCCTCGACGGCGCGGCCCAGATTGCCGTCCCCGCCTTTGTCTCCACCCTGTCCATCTGCATCGTCTTTGTCCCCATGTTTTTTCTCTCTGGCGTCTCGCGCTATCTCTTTGTGCCGCTCGCCGAGGCTGTCGTCTTCGCCATGCTCGCCAGCTATCTGCTCTCGCGCACGGTCGTCCCAACCATGGCAAAATATCTCCTCAGGGAACACGACGACGCTGAAATCCAGCAGCGCAAAAACAGCCGCAATCCATTTGTCAGCTTCCAGCGCGGCTTTGAAGCGGGCTTTGAAAAACTGCGCGGCGGCTATCTCCGCCTGCTCACCTTCTGCGTCGATCGCTCCGTAATCTTTCTCGTCAGTTTTCTCCTGCTCTGCCTTGCCTCTCTCAGCCTCATTCCCTGGCTGGGACAGGATTTCTTTCCCTCAAGCGACGCCGGAGCCTTCAAAATTCATGTCCGCGCCCACACCAGCACCCGCATTGAAGACACCGCTGCGCTCTGCGACCACGTCGATGCCGCCATTCGCCAGATCGTGCCCGCCAGCGAAATCGAAGGCATCATCGACAACATCGGCCTGCCCTATTCCAGCTACGCCCTGACCTATTCCACCTCCGCGCCGGTCGGCACCGCCGACGCTGATATTCTCGTCCAGCTCAACCCGAAACATCACTCCGCCAGCCACTATGTCGATCTCCTGCGAGAGCGGCTCCGTATCCAGTTTCCCGGCGTAACCTTCTACGCCCTGCCAACCGACATCGTCACACAGATCCTCAACTTCGGCCTCGCCGCGCCCATCGACATTCAGATCATCGGCCTGAACCTCCACGACAACCGGGCCTTTGCCGAAAGAATGCTCAACGAGGTCAAGTACGTACCCGGAACCGCCGACGCGCGCATTCAGCAGCCCTTCGACGCGCCCAAACTCACCGTCAACGTGGACCGCACGCGAAGCTCGCTCGTCGGCCTCAAACAGCGCGACGTCATCGCCAGCGTGCTCGTGGCTCTCAGCGGCAGCTTCCAGACCACGCCAAACTTCTACCTCGACCCGCGCAACGGCGTCTCCTATAACATCGCCGTCCAGTCCCCGCAATACGACCTCGAAACGATACCGGAACTGGAGAGCATCCCGATCACGGTTTCCACCGGCACTCCGCCCACCACCACCACCCCCGGATTTGCTCCAGCCGGCGCGCCCGGCGTCACCGGACTCAGCATCGGCGACGCCTCAACCTATGCGCCCGGCAGTACCCCCGCAACCCAGGTTCTCGGCAACCTCGCCACCATCGTTCCCGGCACCGAGCTGGGCGTCGAAAGCCATTACGACGTTCAGCCCGTGCTCGATATTTACACCAACGTCGAGAACACCGACCTCGGCAGCGTCACCCGCCGAATCGAAGACATCGTCGCCCGCGACCGCAAGAGTGCTCCCCGCGGAACTCAGGTCATCCTCCGCGGCCAGAGCGAGACCATGAAGCAATCCTACGTCGGCCTGCTCTCCGGCCTCGCCTTTTCCATCCTTCTCGTCTACCTCCTGATCGTCATCAACTTTCAGTCCTGGATGGACCCGTTCCTCATCATCTCCGCGCTTCCGGCTGCCATTGCGGGCATCGTCTGGTTCCTCTTTCTCACCCACACCCATCTCAGCGTACCCGCGCTCACCGGAACCATCATGTGCATGGGCGTGGCCACGGCAAACTCCATTCTTGTTGTCAGTTTTGCCCGCGAGCAACTCGAAGCCCTGGTCGGCGATGCGCGCAAAGCCGCCCTCAACGCGGGCTTTGTCCGCTTCCGGCCCGTCCTCATGACCGCCCTCGCCATGATCATCGGCATGGTCCCCATGGCGCTCGGTCTCGGCGACGGCGGGGAACAGAATGCCCCCCTCGGGCGCGCCGTCATCGGCGGCCTGCTCGTGGCCACCGTCGCCACGCTGCTCTTTGTCCCCACTTTTTTTGCCGCCCTGCACTCCCGCCTCGAACGGCGCAAACGCTCCCGCAAGACTGACAACGCCATTGTCTACGAACAGTTTCCGGAGTCCCTATGACCACCCATCACGATCCTCAGTCCCCGCCGCTGCCAGCCCCGACCGAGCACTATGAATCCGCGCCCGAACAAAAGCCCATCCAGCTCCGCCACGCGGGGATTGCGGGAGTACTGCTGATCCTCCTGCTGGCTGGCCTCGCCATTCTCGGCATCCTCCCCCGCATCACCGCCAAGGCCGCGCTCACTCAGAAGACCGCCGAGCTGGCCATTCCAGCCGTCATCGCCGCCCCGCCCACCCCCGGAAAACCCGTCCAGGACCTCATCCTGCCTGGCAACGTCACCGCCTACACCGACTCGCCCATCTACGCCCGTACCCCCGGCTACCTCATCCACTGGTACTTCGACATTGGTGCCCGCGTCAAAAAGAATGCCCTCCTCGCCGAAATTGCCACCCCCGAGGTCGATCAGCAACTCGTTCAGGCCCAGGCCGACCTCAATACCGCCGAAGCCAACGCAAAGAACGCAAAGATTCAAGCTGACCGCTACAACGGCCTCATCGCCACCCACGCCGTCTCCCAGCAGAACACGGACATCTTCACCTATCAGGCTGCCTCGACCGCCGCGCAGGTTGCCAGCGCCCAGGCCAACGTGCAGCGGCTCAGGGAACTGACCTCGTTTGAAAAAATCTACGCGCCCTTCTCCGGCGTCGTCACCGCCCGCAACATCGATACCGGCCAGTTGATTGACGTGGGCGCGACAAAGGAGCTGTTTCACATGCAGGCCGTGGACGTGCTCCGCGTCTACACCAGCCTCCCCGGCGTCTTCTCCGGCTCGGTCAGAATCGGCGAGCCGGTTGACCTCACCTTTGCCGAACACCCCGGTCAGGTCTTTGTCGGCAAACTGGTGCGCACCGCCCAGGCCATTGATCCGGCCACGCGCACCCTCCTCGTCGAGATCGATGTACCCAATAACAAAGGACTCCTGCTGGCCGGAACCCTCGCCCAGGTTCACTTCAAAGTAGTTCCCGTAGGCAACGTCTTTGTCCTGCCCGTCTCCGCGCTGATCTTCCGCAGCGCCGGCCTCCAGGTAGGCACCGTCCAGAACGGAATCGCCCATCTGGTCACCGTAACCATGGGCCAGGACGATGGAAAAACTGTGCAGATCAACACCGGCATCTCCAGGGACGACATGGTGATTCAGGATCCCCCGGATGCCCTCGTGGACGGAGAAAAAGTGCGCGTGCTGACCCCCAGCGAAGTTGCAGCAGCAGAGGGAGGCAATTGAACATGACCCGCGCTGCACTCGCAATCTCCGGACCTACTGCCTGGAAATCGCCCTCGAAATGGCTTCTGCTGCTCTGCGCTGCGGGCGCGCTCGCCGGATGCAAGCCCGTCGGCCCGGACTACCGCAGGCCCGCCTACACCCCAACCCCGCTCTACAAGGAAACCGGTGCCTCCACCGTCATTGTCCCCCCACCCGCTCCCGCCGGAGGAGCCTGGCAGCCCGCGTCACCCTCCGATGGCATGTTGCGCGGCAAATGGTGGGAGGTCTTTGGCGACCCACAACTCAATCAACTCGAAGAGCGCATCGCCGCCAAAAACCTCGCCGTCCGCCAGGCCCTCGATCTCTATCAGGCCGCGCAGCAACAGGTGCGTATTGCTCAGTCCAGCTACACTCCGCTGATCTCCGCCGGGCCGTCCTTCACCCACAACAAGCTCTCCTCGCGCCGCCCTTTTTACAACGGAACCGGCGGCTCCTCCCAGTTCAACGACCTCCAGCTTCTGGCCCAGGCGAGCTGGGAGCCCGACTTCTGGGGACAGATCCGCCGCACCGTCGAGGCGGCGCGCGCCAATGCCCAGGCTACCGCCGCACAGCAGGCCAATATCGAGCTGAGCTTCGAGGCCCAGATGGCTTCCTCCTACCTCGAAATGCGCGGCCTCGACCACCAGAAACAGCTTCTCCAGGCGGATGTGGAGGAACTCGATGCGCAGCTCAAACTGGCACAGCAGCGCCTCCAGGGCGGCGTCGATACCGAGGCCGACGTCGAGCTGGCAAAGACCCAGCTCGAAAGCACGCGCGCCCAGATGATCGACGTGGGCATCGTTCGCGCCCAGCTTGAACACATCGTCGGCACCATCGCCGACTACAAGCTGCCCAACTTCAGCCTCGCTCCTGCGCCGCTCGACCTCGCACTGCCCAATATCCCGCTCGGCGTCCCGTCGCAGTTGCTCGAGCGGCGCCCAGACATCGCCATTGCCGAGCGCCAGGCCGCCGCCGCCAACGCCCAGATCGGCATCGCCATCAGCGCCTATTACCCCACCCTCACTCTCGGCGGCTCGGGCGGCTTTGAAAGCACCCACGGCGGAACCTGGATTCAAGGCCCCAGCACCCTCTGGTCCCTCGGTGCCTCTGCCGTCGAACTCCTGGTCGATGGCGGTCGCCGACACGCCTACACCGCTCAGGCGCGCGACCAGTTCGAAGCCGCCGCCAACAACTACAAGGGCGTCGTCTTCCTCGCCTTCAACGAGGTCGAGGACGACCTCTCGGACCTGCGCATTCTCGAGCAGGAGACCGCCGCTCAACAGGCCGCCGTCGATAGCGCCCAACGCGCGCTCGACCTCACCAACCAAGAGTACGCGGGCGGGGTGGTCAACTATCTTCAGGTCCTCATCGCCGAGAACGCGCTCATTCAAAATCAGCGCACCCTCGCCACGCTCACCACAGCGCGGTTCACCGGCAGCGTCCAGTTGATCGCCGCCCTCGGCGGAGGCTGGGACACCACCCAACTGCCTCATTGATATTCTCTTCAGCTTATGGAACGGTTACCGTGCGGAAGAGCCGCTCCGCCTGGCCGCCCACCACGCGATACAGCGCAAACCGGCGATCCCCGTCGCCCTCCAGTTCAAACAGCAACTCCGCGCGATTGTCGCCCATCGCGTCCACCGCGTCCACCAGCTTCATGCGCGGCGTCTGGTCCAGATGCGCCGCATCGGTCACGCTTTTCATGAGCATGATCGGCTTGCCATAGAGATCAGGCTGGGCAATCAGCGTGACGAACTTCTGCGAGTAAATCGCCCGTCCGTTGGCGGGCTGAGCGCCGAGATCGGGCGGCGGTGTGCTGGCCGAAAACACCATCGTCGGCGGTGCCCCATACTCCAGCTCGAAGCTGCGAAAATCCTCGTCGCCCAGCCGCGCCGGGTCCACGGAACCGGACTGCATAGCCGCCGGAGTCGCGGCCTTCAGAGGCCCGGTTTTCTTTGGCGGCGCAGGCGGCGCATTCATCCCCAGTGCGTCGCGGGCCGCTGCTTCAAGCGCCCGCTGCATCGTCGCTCTCACAAACGGATTGGCCCAACTGTAAGTCCACGGATGCTGCATCCGAGGGGAAACGTCCGAGACCGCCACAAGCTGCTCCATCTTCGGTGGCGCGCCTTCGAGCTTTGCCGACTGGTTACCCGGATTTGCGGGCTTGCCCCGCTTCAGCAGCGGGCGATCCGGATCCGTCGAGTTCAGGCCCGTTTCCCGCAACCCATCGCCGCTCGCGTTCGAGGCCGGGTTATCTTTGGGCAGGTGGCGCAGCGTCGGGCGATCCGGATCAACGGCCCCCGTGCCGCCCGCCGTCTGGGTCGAGCTGCTGGCCGGTGAGGATGCGTCTCCCCGGCGCTGCAACGTCGGGCGATCCGGATCGCCCGCGCCCGCTTGGGGGCCCGTTCCGCCGGATTTTCCGCTTGCCGTCGCTGCCGCTTTCGGGTGCTTGCGCTTCAGCACCGGCTCGCTGTCGTCCAGTCCCGCTACATCGAAGCCACTGGTGTTCAACGCCGGCGGCGCGGGCTTCGGCAGCGGCTTCCACACGCCGTAACCGCGCCAGGCATTGACCCGTTGCTCCGACGCCTGCCAGGAGACTTGCCCAGCGGAATATACATCGAACAAACCGACCGGCTTGCCCGCCGATTCCAGCTCATATTCCACGCCGCCTGCCAGCGCCAGCGGCTCCGGGCGGCTCAGGTAAAGCGTGCCGTCGTTCAACTCTTCCCCGTCGTAGACCGTGACCGGGATCAATCGGCTGGCCGAGGGTTTTCCCGGCGCTCCCACCCACTCCAGCACAGCCACGGCGCGCAGCACCGGCTTCCCCTTGTCCTCGGTCTTGGTAATCCGTCCCGGATACTGGGCCACGGCTGGCCAGCCAAAAACACTCAGGGCGATAACTGTCGAAAACATCCTCAGGAATACTTTTGTTGCCCGGATGGAAGCGCATCCCCAGCCACCCGCGCGCCCAGCCCCGCATTTTCTATAATCGAGCCAGAGCCCGGCCTTCCCCGCCGAGCCGGCCAGCGAGGAAACCACCATGGAACTGCACGATAAAGTCGCCAACTTCACTCTCCAGGACGATCAGGAGCAGACCGTCAACCTCACCGACTTTGCAGGAAAACCTGTCGTACTCTTTTTTTACCCCAAAGCCGACACCCCTGGCTGCACCATCGAAGCCTGCGGCTTCCGCGACACCTTCACCAAACTCCAGGCGGCCGGTGCGGTCGTGCTCGGCATCTCCCGCGACACACCCAAAGCGCAGCGCAAGTTCCGCGAAAAGTTCGACCTGCCCTACCCGCTCCTCGCCGATGTAGACGAGAAAGTCTGCAATCAGTTTGGCGTACTCAAGGAAAAGAACATGTACGGGAAAAAAGTCTGGGGCATCGAGCGCACCACCTTCGTCATCGGCCCCGATCAGACCCTCATCCAAATCTTCCCCAAAGTAGCCCCCGAAGGCCACGCCGAAGCAGTCCTCGCCGCGCTGAAGGG
>JAJZFR010000200.1 GCA_021805265.1 Acidobacteriota bacterium
ATTGATCCCGTGGCACCGGTAGAGATTGAGTCGCTCACCAGGGCCGTGAGCACGCTCTCTGATCGTCCGCGCTTCGAGACCGCTCTGCTCGGTTTCTTTGCTCTTACCGGCCTCGCGATGGCGGTGATCGGATTGTATGGCGCAATCGCCTACATGGCTGTGCAGCGGACTCAGGAGATTGGCGTACGCATGGCGCTTGGCGCAAACCGCGTGGATATTCTGCGCCTGATTCTGCGCGAGGGCCTGCGCCTGATCGCGCTGGGTGGGGCCGCAGGGCTGGTTGCTGCTCTCGCACTCGCGCGTGTGCTCAAGAGCCTCCTCTTTGCCGTCAGTCCCCATGACCCAGCCAGCTATATTTCCGTTGCGCTGCTGCTGGGCATTGTCGCCATTGCGGCCACGCTCATTCCCGCGCGCGCCGCCATGAAGACTGACCCGATGACCGCCCTGCGCTGGGAGTGAGGATGAATCCTGGCTGCGAAGATTGTGCAGCGCCGTGATCACTTACGTTGCACTGCGGGGACGCCGATCTCGGTCTCGAATCGCTGTGTAGCCGGAGTTATCACTGAGGCAGCGCTTCGCAGATCGTAGTTCACAAAAACACGCCGATCCTGCACTTGATCGAGTTGCAGAAAAGTACGCGTGCCTGGCATGGCTCGCGAGTTCGTGATCGACACCCCGGCTCCGTGGCGCAGGTCAATCGCCGCTCCTCGGTCCGGCTGCGCCTGTCGTCCGGAATAGCTGTCGATCAAGAGATCCTTGAAGTTCTCGACGCGTATCCCATCGGAAAAATAATCCGGCATCCCATCGGCCCAATCCACCTGAACATTTCTCAGCCGAAGGCCATTCACGTCTTCGGCCAGCAGGGCGGGAATATCGCTTTTGACGACGCCATCCCGCGGGGTCAGCGCAGTCCAGCGCAGGTCCAGGTTGCCGCCGACGCTTTCACTGATCGCCGGGTCCGGAACGATCATGTGAAGGCGAACATCATTGAGCTCCACTCCGGTCAAGAGAGCGCCTTTGGCACCGAGCAGCAGCGCGCCACCCTCGGCCTCTGCGGTGATGTTGTTGAAGACTACATTGCGCACTCTGACCCCGCACACAACCTCGGCAGCGCAGGGCTGCACGGCGATGTAGATGGGTTCCGCCTTGCCCCACCAGCCGCCGGGGATAAGATGCGTCCGGATTACGATGTCGGAGAACGTCACGTCCTCGGTGGGTCTGTTCTGCTGCCCCGGAAAGTCGTCGCCAAAGACGGCAATGCCTCGGTTGGTGTCCATACTGAGGCCGGTAAACGTACTCCGCCGGGTGCTCTCGAGGCGGATCGCCGCCGAGCGGGACGAAATCGAACAGTTGCTCACGTTCACGTCTTCGCTGCGAACGATCGCCAGCCCGTCATCGCCCGCATGGATGTTCGAGTTGGTGATCCGCACATGCTGGCATTGCATGCAATCGATGCCGTCATTGTTCGGCACTCGGGGATCGTTGAATATTTCGATATCCGAGATTGCAGCCCCTTCCACATTCTGCATGTGCACGGTCCAGTTCGGTGCGGAAGCAAGGCGTATCCCGTGCAGTTTGACATTCGAGCAGTGGAAGAACACGATCATGGTTCCAGGTCGCCCCTGCGGCTCGATCGGGCCGTACTCCAGCTCGTTCATCGCAGCCTGGTACTTTTCAGGATTGCGCACAAACCGCTCATCGTAATCCTTGCTGTCATGCGCCGACTTCTCAGCCATGAAGGCTGCGTCTTCGCCGTTGATCTCGCCCGTGCCATCGATCGAAACATCATCGGCGTTTTTGGCAATCAGCATGCCCAGCAGCGCGCCTTCTCCCGTCACGTCAACTCCATAGTGGCGCGCGAAGCCGAACGGTGGACTGGGCAGATAATCCGCGATATTGTGACTGCCGGCGAGCACAGCACCGCTGTCCAGATACAGGTGAATGTGACTGTAAAGCTCGACCGTCCCGATGACGTAGCGCCCTGGCCCGAAATAGACCGTGCCTCCGCCCTGTTTGACGCAGGCCGCAATGGCTTGAGAGACGGCGACGGTATCGAGAGTGACGCCATCCCCCTTGGCCCCATAGGCACGAACATCACAGGTTGGAAACGGTTGGGAAAACGCAAAAATTCCAGAAAACAGGATGACCAGCAGCAACAGCATTCTTTTCAAAATTGTGACCTCATCGAGGACGCGCAACATCCATCCTCGTGGTTATTCTGTCCCGGCAATGGATGTTGGATGGTGATCCCACCGTTGTAGAGGAGAACGATCTATCCGAATCGAGTGCAATGAAAACACTCCCGCTGAAACGGGGGAAAGGCAAGCTACGGTAAATTGCCTGAAGTTCGCACAAGGTGCCCGTATTGCGTCGATATATTGGGGGTAGTGTACCCACCGAAAGAGATTTTGACCGGCGTAGCATACCCGGCATTGCCGTCCCCAGGATGCATCAAGCACGCGCGAGGCATTGATTCATAGGCGTACTCGTGCGTACTCCTGGCGCTACCAATAGGACGTGGCGATCACATCTACCTGTACCGGTTGGTAATCGACCGCCTTCACGTGCAACACCAACTGCATATTCCTGTTTTCCCACCCACTCGGCGCAGTCTTCAGGAATTCGCGCATTCTTTCCGGGCTTGCCAGAAACTCTGCTGCGGCCTGTGTTCCGTACTCTCCGATTCCAGCAGCGGTGATTGCCGGACCGCCGGTCTTCGAGGTCATCAGCCGAGAGAGGATGGCGTAATCATCTGTTGTCTCGCCTTTCGAGTCGAATCCAATCGTCCAGCTTTGCTCAGGGTGATCGCGATTCAACACTTCCGTGCCGTTCAGGAAGCTGTAGGGAAGTTCCTTCGTGATCGCCAGAGTCCAGGTGTTGTTGAAGGCTCCGATCATCACACTGGGCCGGTTGCGCAGGTCGCCAAAGGCGAGGTCGCGCCCAGTGCGCACCTCGAACGGCTTCGACCAGGACTGGAAAAGGGTTATCAACTGCACGACTGCGGACAAGTCGGAGGTGGAGACGAAGGTGTCCGGGATGGGAACCACATCCTCGGCATGGACCATTGTGCCGGGCGGCAAATGGACGTAAAACTCAGGGCCTTCGTTGGGCATGTTGTGCGCGGCACGGTATTTGGCCAGAAAGTCTGGCCCATACGCATAAACAGCATTCGTGCCCAGATAGATCAGAACCGGCTGCTTCGCCGTGAGGAAAGGTGCCCAGAATTTCTGCTGCGGGGTGGTCTGGTTGTGGTTCGTCTCATACCACCAGGTAGATACGCCGGCAAGGGTTGCCAGGATAACGAAAAGCACGGCTGCCTTGGCCAAGGGCAACCGGAATTTTCTGACTGCCGGTGGAATTGACGCAGGAACCGGGGCGGGTTCAACCTGCGGGTCAGGCGCGCCAGACGGCGCAGTGGGCGGCGCATCGGAAATGTGTTTCGACGGAGCAGGGTGGAAATGCGCTCGATACGATCCGGGCAGGATTTCCATGCGAACAACCTGCGAGTCCGGTGCCAGCGATTGGTAGTATTGCGCCAGCCGCTTGCGCACATCCGCAGCGCGTACTCGGACCACCGGGTCATCATTCGTATCGTAGGATGGCTTCCGCCCAAAGACGGCGGTGCCAATGATTCGCTCCTTCAGCGCTGTTTCATCTCCACTCAGCGAGTGCTCCACGATGTAGCGGAGCATGTCCTGGCACTGCTTGCTGGTGCGAAAGGGCTGGCTTTCCAGAATCCCTCGAAGCGCTTCTCTCACGGCGTTCGCTGGAGGTTGATCCTGCCTCCCATCGCCGTCGCGCGTATTGCCCATGGAATTCATGTGCTTCCTTTCAAAGCCCCTCGAAACACCGTACCCTACCGTACTGTACTCGTGCCACAATGCATTGCCGATAAAGGAGTTGCGTGGAAATACGGGAGGAATGCTACCGTATTCCACCTTCCTCGAAACATGCTCCGTGAATATTCGTTGCAAGGATAACAACCAGCCCGCAAACGGTAAAGCGGTCAATCAGGACTCGAACTATTGGCGGAGCAATTTCAGGAGGAACCATGGCAACGACGCGGTATCGTTATCACGATAGACTAAATTTCCTATTCGTACTGATCTTCTCGCTCCTGGCCAGCACCATTGGCATGCGAGCGCAAGACCTTACGACAACAGCTAGTCTCGGGGGAACCATTACAGACAGTTCCGGTGCCATCATTCCAGGTGCGACAGTGGTCGTCTCCGGTGCCGTCAACGGAATTGTTCGTACCGTCAAGACGGATGCCTCCGGCAGTTTCAATGTTCAGTTGCTGCCGCCATCGATCTACATTCTCAAAGTCGATTTCCAGGGCTTCAAAACCTATGAGCAGAAGGGAATTACTCTTTTGCCGGAACAGGCTGCCCGCCAGAACGTACAACTGGCCATTGGCTCGGAGACCCAGCAGGTTGTCGTTACCAGTGAAGCGCCCCTGCTGAACACGGCAAACGCCAATCTGTCCGCAGAAATCGGTTCCCAGCAGGTGGAAAATCTTCCGCTCGATCTGCGCAACGTGATCGCTCTTGCAACGCTGAACTCCTCGGTACAGAACTCAACCGAGAGCCAGACGTTGAACGAAGGCGGAACCTCCGGCAAGGCGGATCAGGATGTCTCCTTCCTCAACTTTGGCGGCGGCTTCTTTGGAACCACTGCCTATGTGCTCGACGGCGTCTGGGATACGGACAGCACCTGGGGCGCTGTCATCTATGTACCCTCGGTCGAAGCGGTGCAGGACTTCAAAGTACAGACCAACTCGTTTACCGCTCAAACCGGATTCAGTACCGGCAACGTCGTCCATGTGGATACCAAATCCGGAACCAGGGATTTTCATGGCGATGCCTTCGAGTATTATCGCGGTTCAGCCTTTGATGCCAATACTTACTTCAACGACCTCAACAACCAGCCGAAACTCAGCTTCAGCCGCAACCAGTACGGCGCTTCAGCCGGTGGACCGTTGTACATTCCCGGAATCTACAGGCAACGCGACAAGACATTCGTCTTCGGTGTCTATGAGGGATTGCGTCAAAGCTCGCCGGTAGACGGTACCTTCAGCGTCCCAACAACGCTCATGCACGAAGGCAATTTTTCCGAACTGTATACGCCGCCAGCCGGTTACACCGGACCCACCAATCTGGGTACCGACGCCCTCGGCAATCCGGTGGTTTACGGCCAACTCTACGATCCCACCAGCGGTCGCGTACTCACCACCGGAACCCTCGATCCAAAGACGGGAAAGCCGGTTATCTGCCCCAATAACGCACAGACATGCAACTACCGGGATCCGCTGCAGGGAAACATCCTGCCCAGCGGTCTCATCTCAACCGTCGGCGCAAAACTCATGACCTACTATCCGAAACCGACCGCTGCCGGATACTCGAACAACTATTTTGCTTCGGCATCCGCACCGGCTTCCTCCGACGAGATTTTGGTTCGTGTTGATCACAACCTCACCGATCTCACGCGTCTGTACTTCCGCTACGCCAACAAGCATGAACAGAAGACCAACTCGCCGCAGTATTACGACAGCGGCTACGGTGGGAATGATCCCGGCGGTCCCGGTAACGTGCGGCCCAACAATCGATATAGCATTGCCACCGGATTCACTCACATCTTCAATGCAAACACAGCATTGAGCGCCAACGCGGGATTTGAACGATGGGATCAGGGCGGCCTCTACCAGGGCTATCCCCTGGATCTGACAACGCTCGGGTTGCCCGCCTCGCTCAATGCATCCTCGAACGAGTTCCCCATCATCAACACCGCCAGCGGAAGCTCGCTTGGTCCGGTGCAGGGCGGCTATGGCGCCGGCATCGCCAACGTTGGTAGCGTGGCAGCAGATCTCACCCAGACTCTCGGAAAGAACAACCTCTCCTTCGGGTTCATGGGTGTCGTCCTTCAGAACAACGGAACAGGCCCCGCGAACACCACCTTCGGCTTCGGTACCGACTACACTTCCGAGCCAACCGATACGGCGGGCAACTACCAGAACTTTACCGGCAATGGTTTTGCTACCCTCCTTACCGGTTTCCCCGACGGCGGCAGCACAGCAAACAGCTTCCACGCCGCGCCGGAAGATCAATACTGGGGCTTCTACGCCGAGGATGACTACAAGGCTACGCGAACACTTACCCTCAACCTTGGTCTCCGCTGGGAGTTCCAGAAACCCTGGACCGAGCGGCATAACCGTCAGGCCTACTTCGACTACACCGCCATCAATCCCATCAGTCAGGCGGTGGGAATTGCTCTGCCTGGCGAAGAGGCCTTCAGCACCAGCAATCATCGTGGCCTTTACAACACCAACTTCACAAACTTTGCTCCGCGCATTGGTTTCACCGAGCAGTTTTCGCCACGCTGGGTCCTCCGCGGTGGCTACGGCATCTTCTTCCCGCCACAGGCCTTTGTCGGCATACAATCCAGTCCGGGATATAGCCAGAGCACCCCGGTTGTCGGCAGCACAACCGCCGGACTCAGCATGGGAGTCAATCTCGACAACCCCTTCCCCACCGGACTGATTGCGCCCCAGGGCGATGCTCTCGGCGCCTTGCAGGATGTTGGCTACAGCTCGAGCACGGGCGTACCGATCAATCGCCACTCCCCTTACGTCCAGAATTACTCGCTCGGGCTGCAGTACGCTTTTACGGTCAACGATGTCATCACTGCCAGCTATGTCGGCAATCGTGGCACCCACATGCTGGGCGACAGCCTCTCTCACAGCCAGGTCAACCCTGCCCTCGTTGTGCCGGGCAACAACCTCAGCAGTCAGGTAGCAAATCCGTTTTATGGCGCGATCAAGCCCGGCCAGAGCGGTTGCGGACTCGATCAGCCAACCATACAGTTGGGTCATCTCCTCTCGCCCTATCCCCAGTACTGCGGCGTATCAGAGTCGGAAGCACCTATCGGCGACTCCTTTTACAACGCATTGCTGGTGGACTTCAATCACCGCTTCAACAACGGTATGAGCCTGCTCGTCTCCTATACCTTTTCCAAATTCATCGATGATGTCGGCGGCACCGCTGACTGGGCCTATGTCGGAGATTCAAGCTGGGGTTTCAGAAATAACTACGATCCCAAGCTGGATAAGTCCGTCGACGGCAGCGACATTACTCACAGTCTGGTAGTTAATTATGTGTACTCCCTGCCGATCGGAAGAGGTCGTCGGTTTGCCCATAACATCAACCGCTTCGAGGATGCTGTCATTGGAGGCTGGCAGATTGCCGGTGTCACCAGTATCAAGTCCGGCATCCCCATGAGCATCCACGGCGGAAACACCACGCCCTGGTATGCGGGACAACATCCCAACCGCGTTGGCGACCCTTACCTCGCCCACCGCACCATCAAGGAGTGGTTCAATACCACTGCCTTTCAGCCCTCGGCACCCTACACCTACGGCAATATCTCTCGCTATCTCTCGAAACTTCGCGCTCCTGCCTATCAGGACTGGGATGTTTCGGCGCAGAAGTACTGGACACTCACCAACCGGCTTCAGCTCCAGGGCAAGGCCGAGTTCTTCAACATCGCCAACCACGCCAACTTCTTCGCTCCCGATGGCGGAGTCACGGATGGAAACTTCGGGCAGATCAGTGCCGCCTTCGATCCGCGGGATATCCAGTTTGCCGCGAGGGTGATTTGGTAGATTGGTAATTCGTATGTCCCGGCTTGTTCGGCGCTCTGCGCTTTCGGCATTGCTGTTCTGCGGCCTTCTCGCCAGCTCACACTGTGGGCTGGCGCAGGATGCTGAAGACTGGCTTGAAAGAGCGAGCGCCGCGCAGTCTGCGGGCAACTTTGCCGACGCCGCAAAGGATTATGCCCAGGCAACCATTCTCTCCCCCGATGTTCCCGAGTTATGGTCCAATCGCGGCGTAATGGAATATATGGCCGGGCAACTCGATGCCTCCGTCGCCAGCCTGAAAAAGGCTCTGCAGTTGAAGCCGGGTCTCTACGCCCCAATGGTTTTTCTGGGCAAGGCGTACGTCCGGCTTGGCAAGCCTGCGCTGGCGATTCCCTGGCTCAACCAGGCTCACGCGATCCAACCCAGGGATACAGAAGTGCTGATTGCCCTGGCCCGAGCCAACGCGGACCTCGGCAACCGACGCGTAGCGATTGGCTTGTACTCCGACACAACTCGAATCGACGCGCGCAACTCCGTCGCCTGGTTTGGACTTGGCGTTTCGTCGCTCGATGTCATTACCGCAGACGGCCGCAAACTGGCAACCACGCAGCCAGATTCCCTCTGGGCGCGCGCCCTTCATGCCGATGAACTGCTCGTCCAGGGAAGACCCGTCGAGGCGACCGACCGCTATCGAACGGCATGGAGCCTAGCCTCCCCATCGCAACGCGCAACCCTCATGCAGGCTCTCAACTGGATGGAATCCAACCCCGACCTCTACCCGCTCCCGCAAAACTCCCAGGATGCCCTGCGGAAACTGATTGCGGACTTCAGCGCCGCGCCAGCCAATCCCGCTTCGCCATCCTGCGAAGCCATTGAACCCTCTTCCGATACAGGCTCGGAAGTGAGTTCAGGGAAGCTCATGCACCAGGCAGAATGCGCCTATTGGAGTGGGGACTATCCAGGCAGTTCCAATCTCGCGGGAAAGCTGCTGCGCAGAGACCCCACGAATGCCGAGGCGCTCTACTGGTCCATCAAAGCCAACGAGAGGATAGCTGTAGCCGCGCTTTCCCGCTTTGAAGAGATCAACCCGCAGTCCTCCAAGGACTATGTGATGGTGGGCGACCTCTACCGACTTCAAAAGCAGATGGATAATGCGCTCAAGGAATACAACAAGGCGCTGGCGATTGATCCTCACGATCTATCCGCATTGATGGGGTCCGCAGATGCCTACTTCGAAAATGGCAATCTCGATCAAGCCGCCGCCCTCGATCAGTCCGCGCTCGACAACCGGCCACAGGACGTGCAGCTCAACCTCCTCATGGCCGATATTCTTGCAGCCAGAAATCAATTTGACCTGGCGAAGCCATACCTGGACAAATGTCTCGATGCGCCGCCTGAGTTGCAGTCCCGCGTCCATGCCTTGCTGGGCCGCGCCGCAGCCGAAGAGGGAAAGACAAAAGAGGCAATTCACCAGTTTGAACTGGCCCTGCCTGGAGACAAGGACGGCAGTGTCCACTACCAGCTTTCACGCCTCTATCAGAAGGTGGGTGAACTGGCAAAAATGAGACAGGCACAGGCCGAGGCAAAAAGCCTGATGCACAAGCGCGACGCAAATGCGGCCATCGCAATTCGCGAAGCAACCGCACCCGAACCGTAAAAATCCGCGCCAGAGATACTCTCCAGAAGCAACCTGCAGCATCCGCCCCGCCAATTCATCTTGGTGCCTAGAGCTTTCCATTCGCCGCTCCGATGATCTGTTTTTTATGCCTGCCGATCAATCGCCAATTCCGGGCGGCCACAACGGTGGTCGGTGTAGGGTGCAACATCCATGCCATTCGCGGGAGTACTGTCCGAAATCGAACACGGCTCTCCATTAGCGGTCACTCCGAATAGCCTGGAAAACAGGAAAACGGCGCGGAAGCCTTTTCTTTTCAGCGTTTCCTCGGATGCCGCGTTTGGCATCACAACTGCTCTATCCCTAAGCGATGGATATTGCGCGACCGGACTTGAAGCAACAGAAGAGGCGTCGCCTGCTCCTTTGGAGCGGCGCGGCAGTGGTGGTGGTGGGAATCGCCGGGGTACTGGTGTCGCGGCTGAAGCCGGCTGCGCCGACGGTGGATCGCTCGACCATCTGGACCGATACCGTAAAGCGTGGGCCGATGATCCGCCAGGTGCGTGGCTCGACCGGAATGCTGGTGCCGCGCGAGGATTCGATCGAGCTGATTCCTTCCCAGACCGACGCAACGGTTGTGCGCATCCGGGTTCTTCCCGGAGCGCTGGTCACGCCGAATACGGTGCTCATGGACCTTGCCGATCCGCAGCTCCAGCAACAGCTTTTGAGTGCGCAACTGACGCTGAAGGCTGCGGAGGCGGATTACAAGAGTTTGCAGGCGTCGCTGGAGAGCACACTGATGGACAAGAAGACTGCCGCTGCCCAGGTCAACGCAGAATACAGGCAGGACAAGCTGCAAGCGCAGACAGATAAGGCGCTCTTTGATCTGGGAGTCATCTCCGGGCTGGCTTATGACAAGTCCAGGGGCATCGGCGATCAGCTTGCCGAACAACATGCGCTGAGTCAGGAACAGTTGGCCGTCAACCAGAAGGCGATTGAGGTGCAGCTTTCTTCGGCTCAGGCTAAGGTGGATCAGGCCAAAGCGCTGCTGGGCCTGTACGAGAAGCAGACCGCCGCGCTGGAAGTGCGATCGACCATCTCCGGGATTCTGGCGCCTCTCGCGACACCGCTCCAGGTGGGTCAGCATGTGACCGCAGGTACGTCGCTGGCCGAGGTGATCCAGAGCGGCAAACTGAAGGCGGCGCTCCAGATTGCCGAAACCCAGGCGCGCGATATTCAGATCGGCCAGCCCGCCTCGATCGACACTCACAACGGCGTGATTCCCGGTCACGTGACGCGCATCGATCCGGCGGTGGTGAACGGAACGCGCACCGTGGACGTGATGCTGGATGGCCCGCTTCCGCCGGGTGCCGTGCCGCAGTTGAGCGTGGACGGGACGATCGATCTCGAGCGGCTCAGGGATGTGCTCTACGTGGGCCGCCCGGCGCTCGGCAATGAGAACTCGACCTTGAGCCTGTTCAAACTCGATCCCGATGGCAAAGGCGCAACGCGGGTTTCGGTCAAGGTGGGCCGCGCCTCGGTCAACAACATTCAGGTGCTCGATGGGCTGAAGGAGGGCGACACCGTGATTCTGTCGGATATGTCGCGTTACGACAATGTGGACCGGGTAAGGCTGGACTGAACGCGGCTGGACTGAACGCGGCTGGAATGATCCCGGTGAAACCAGCGGGCGGGGAATTTCGTATCAGCACACAAGGTGGATTGCACTACGAAAACAACAGGAGGGGAGCAGCATGACGACGAATGACAACATGATTGAGATCGAGGGGTTGACCAAGGTCTTCTACACCGACGAGGTGGAGACGCACGCGCTCTCCGGCATTCACCTGACCATCGCGCGCGGCGAGTATGTGGCGATGAGCGGCCCCTCGGGCTGCGGCAAGTCAACGCTGCTGTCGATTCTGGGCCTGCTCGACACGCCCACCGGCGGACGCTACAGGCTGAACGGCAATCCGGTCGAAAGTCTCGGCTTCGGCGAGCGCTCGCGCATCCGCAATCAGGAGATCGGCTTCATCTTCCAGAGCTTCAACCTGATCGGCGATCTGACGGTGGAAGAGAATGTCGAGCTGCCGCTCACCTATCGCGCGGGCATGCCGTCGGCCGAGCGCAAGAAGCGGGCGAAGGAGGCGCTCGAGCGCGTGAACATGGCGCATCGCATGCGCCACTATCCGGCGCAACTCTCCGGCGGCCAGCAGCAGCGCGTGGCCGTAGCGCGTGCGCTCGCCGGTTCGCCATCCATCCTGTTGGCCGATGAGCCAACCGGCAACCTCGACTCGAAAAACGGCGAGGCAGTGATGCACCTGCTCGCAGACCTCCACCGCGAAGGCTCGACCATCTGCATGGTGACGCACGATCCGCGCTTCGCCCGCCACGCCCAGCGCGAGGTCCATCTCTTCGACGGCAAAGTAGTCTCCGAGGACGACCTGAGAAAGCTGACCGAAGAAGTGGAGGCGTAACCATGTTGGGAACCAGGCTTGTCACCCTGTTTGCAACTGTGC
>JAJZFR010000365.1 GCA_021805265.1 Acidobacteriota bacterium
CCGGGTTTTGAAGTGCAACCCGATCGTCCCTCCAGTTTGAATCCGGAGCGGTTGCGCGGCGTGCTGGAGATGGTTGCGGAGATGTCGAACTGGCGCACACGCACAAAACAGAGTGGGCGCGGCATGGGTATCGCGGCATTTTTCTGCCATCTGAGTTACTTTGCCGAAGTGGCCGAGGTCAGCGTGGACGCGCAGAATCGCATTACCGTTCACCAGATATGGGCAGCAGGCGATGTGGGCAGTCATGTGATCAATCCACGCGCAGCCGAGAATCTGGCTTTCGGCGGCATTGTCGAAGGATTGACCCAGATGGAGCAGGAGATTACCTTCACCGGTGGCTCGGTCGTGCAGGAGAACTTCGATGAGCAGCCATTGATGCGGATGCGACAGTCGCCCAAGATCGAAGTCCGCTTCCGCAAGACAGAGTTTGCGCCCACCGGTCTGGGCGAGCCGATGCTGCCGCCGGCGATTCCCGCGGTTACCAATGCGGTCTTTGCCGCGACGGGAAAGCGCATTCGGACTCTGCCGATCAAACACAGCGGATTTTCATTCGCATAAGTAAAAACCGAAAAACAGGAGAAGCAAAAATAATGCAGAAACGAACACTGGGGAAGAATGGACTTGAGGTATCGGCACTGGGCCTGGGCTGCATGAGCATGAGTGTCGGCTATGGCCCGGCAGCCGACAAGGACGAGATGATCCGTCTGCTTCGCCGTGCCTTCGACCTCGGTGTCACCCACTTTGACACAGCCGAAGCCTACGGTCCCTTCGCCAACGAAGAGCTGGTTGGTGAAGCTCTCCAGCCCATCCGCAGCCAGGTGACGATCGCCACCAAATTTGGCTTTGACATCGATCCGGTCACCGGCAAACGAGGTTCCGGCACCAACAGCCGCCCGGAGCACGTCAAAGCCGTGGCCGAAGCCTCGCTCAAGCGCCTCAGAACCGACGCCATCGATCTTTTCTATCAGCATCGCGTCGATCCCGCCGTGCCGATCGAGGAGGTGGCCGGAGCGGTCAAAGAGTTGATCGCCGAGGGCAAGGTCCGGCACTTTGGCATGTCGGAGGCCGCGGTCCAGACCATCCGCCGCGCACACGCCGTCCAGCCGGTTGCCGCCGTGCAAAGCGAGTACTCGCTCTTCTGGCGCGGTCCGGAGGCCGAGCTGTTGCCCGCTCTCGAAGAGATGGGCATCGGCTTCGTGCCCTTCAGCCCGCTTGGAGCAGGATTTCTGACCGGCAAGATCGACGAAAATACGCAGTTTGATCCCACAGACTTCCGGAACATTGTGCCGCGTTTTTCGCCCGAGGCGCGCAAGGCCAATATGGCGCTGGTTGGATTGGTGAAGTCTGTGGCGGAACGCAAAGGCGCAACTCCGGCGCAGGTTGCGCTGGCCTGGCTGCTGGCGCAGAGGCCGTGGATCGTGCCCATTCCCGGAACGACCAAGCTGCACCGTCTGGAAGAAAACCTGGGCGCGGTGAAGATTGAACTGGACGCAGGTGATATGGCGCAGATCGACGAAGGCGCTTCCAGCCTGAAGCTCGAAGGCGCACGCCTGCCGGAGCCGATGTTGAAGATGACCGGACTCTGAGGGCATTTTTGGGGCGTGGGAACACGAAGGGATACCATGAGGGGCTTCGTAATGCTTGTGATTTCGCTCTGCGTTCTTCCGTCCGGTTTGCAGAGCCAGACTCCCAGCGATCCGGGCGCGATCAAAATCATGCGGAGTGGTTCGCAGCCATTGCGGCAGGCGCCAGCCGAGCACTTCACTGGCACCGTGCGCGTCGAGCCGCTGTTCCATGCAGTTGCTCCGGCGCGTGCGTCCGGCGCCATCGTCACGTTCGATCCCGGCGCGCGCACCGCGTGGCACACGCACCCTCTGGGCCAGATCCTGATTGTGACGGCGGGCACGGGCCTGGTGCAGCGCTGGGGCGATCCGGTCGAGGAAATTCATCCGGGAGACGTGGTCTGGATTCCGCCCGGTCAGAAGCACTGGCACGGGGCCGCGCCGAACAGTTCGATGACGCACATCGCCATCGTGGAACAGCTCGACGGCAAAACAGTGGAATGGATGGAAAAGGTGAGCGACGCGCAGTATGCCAGCCCGCCATCCTCAACGCAAGGAGTCACACCCATGCCCCAGGAACCCTCCGCAGCCCAGAAACTCATGGGTGACATCGACCCAAAATTGGCTGAGTTGACGGACAACGTGCTCTTTGGCGATGTCTGGGAACGGCCTGAGCTTGCAAAGCGGGATCGCAGCCTGATTACGGTGGCTGCACTGATTGCGATGAATAGGCCGGAACAGTTGCGGTCTCACATTCGGCTTGCCCTGAAAAACGGCGTGACCCAGGACGAAATCGTCGAGGTGATTACGCAACTGGCCTTCTACACCGGGTGGCCGAACGCCGTGAACGCTGTCGCCGTCGCCAGAGAAGTTTTCAACGAGAAGTCTTCCCAGCAGAAGTGATTTTCGATGGAGAAAAGTATGAAAATCGGACTTCGATGGATTGCCTTTGCCATGGCCTTTGCCATTGTTCTTCAATGCCACGCACAAACGAGCGGCACACCCTTTCCCATTGGAGAACTCTCCAACGCAAAAAATCACACAGGAAAAATCTGGCTGAACGAGCTGAATGTCGGCGACAGCACCTTCGATCCCGGGATAGCCCAGGCAACCTATGGCCCCGGCGCAAAGCTGGATTGGCATATCCATCCCGGTGGCCAGGTGCTGCTCATTACTGAAGGCACAGGCTATTATCAGGAGAAAGGCAAACCGGTCCAGATCGTCCACAAGGGAGATGTGATCAAGTGCCCTCCGGGTGTGGAGCATTGGCACGCGGCAGCGCG
>JAJZFR010000344.1 GCA_021805265.1 Acidobacteriota bacterium
CGGGCGTCTTTGCCCAGCGGTCGTTTTTGAGGGTGGGAAGCGGGACGGGCTTGAGCGGCTGATAGGCCCAGAAAGCGCGCTGCTGCGCGGTGACGAGGCCCGTGGTCGCGGTCGAGGAGATAACGATGCCTGGCGCGCTTTTGGGCCAGACGGCGCCGCGCTTGACCCACGCGACGAGGTCGGCGACCTGTTGCGCGGTGAGTTGGCCGCCCTTGGGCATTTTGAGGTTGGTGGTCTGGTGGATGGCGGTGATGAGCAGGCTTTTTTCCGGCGCGCCGGGTACGATTGCCGGGCCGTGATTGCCGCCGGTCAGGAGGGCCTCGCGCGAATCGAGCTTGAGGCCACCGGAGCCACCGGCGCTGTGGCAGGTGAGGCATTCGGTGGCGAGAATGGGACGTACGCGATTCTCGAAGAAGTCCTCATCGGAGATGGCCCCTTGCGGGACGATGACAGCGGTTGCGGCGCTGACCAGCTTTTTCGCTGGCGCGGCCTGGGCTGTTTGGGTTGTTTGGTCGGTTCGGGTTTGTGCGGGAGTCTGGTCGTCGTCTGCGTCCTGGGAGGGCAGGGAATCGGTGCCTTTTGCGCCCGCCTTGACCCAGGCGACGAGGGTTGCGATTTCGTTGTCGTCAAGCGGATGACGAGGCGGCATCTTGAGTTCGCCGGTGCGACGAATGGCCTGCACCAGCAGGCTTGCTTCTGGGTCGCCGGGGATGATGGATGCGCCGTGCTTGCCGCCCTTGAGAATCGCGGAATAGTTGTCGAGACGCAGGCCGCCGGATTGCGAATCCTGATGGCAACTGTAGCATTTGTCGTCGAGGATGGGCTGGACGCGCTGGGCGTAAAAATCAACCGTGTCGGGCGCGGGAGCGGACTGCTGTGCGTGGACTGTGCCCGCGATCAGGCCGGAGACAATAGCCGCCAACAGCCCTGCGCCCGCGGCGATCAGGGCTTGTCGGCTGGCGAGCGCCTTCATTCGCTTGCCTCGACGCGGCGAGGCATCTCCTGCACGGCTCGGCGTTCGACTTCGAAATCCGATTCGCGAAAGGCGCAATGCTTCACGTGTTCGCGCAACTGCTCGAAGTCGCGGGTTTTCTTGCGCACCGAGAGCGGCTCGGAAGACTGGGGCAGTTGCATGTCGAGCAGGACGTTGCTCTCCTGGTCGCCTTCCTGATGGGGTTTGAGGACAATGAGGCGGGTTCCCAGCAGGATGGCTTCCGAGGTGTTGTGGGTGACGAAGAGGATGGTCGGGCGGCTCTCCTGCCAGAGGTCGTGCATCTGCTGTTGCAGGCTCGCGCGGGTGGAGGGGTCGAGCGCGCTGAAGGCCTCGTCCATCAGCAGCACGGGCGGGCGCATGAGCAGGGCCTGTGCAATGGCCACGCGCTGCTGCATTCCGCCGGACAACTGCTGGGGATATTTGTGGAAGTCGGTGGTGCGCAGTCCCATGCGCTGGAGCATCGCTGCGGCTTCGGCGCGGAGCGATTTGCGGAAGCGCCAGAAGGACGGCAGCAGGCGCGCCGTCCATCCGCAGAAGGCGTTCTCCGGGCCGTACATCACGTTCTGCATCACGGTGCGGTCGGGGAAGAGCGCGTATTTCTGGGGCACGTAACCGCAGCGGGCGTCGATGCGCCGGACCCGCTTGCCGTCCACATCGACGGTGCCTTCGGTGGGAAATTCCTGGCCGAGGACGAGGCGCAGCAGCGTGCTCTTGCCGCAGCCGGTTTCGCCGAGGACGACGACAAACTCGCCCGCGCGAATGTCGAGATTGAGCCGATGGAGGACCGTTTTTTGCGCGCCCGAGGCCAGCGGGTAGCTGACCGAGACGTTGTCGAGCGCAATCTCGGTCTCTGCTTCGTGAGGATTTTTCCGGACGCGTTTGCGCGGCATGACGCGCGTCTTTTCGGCTCTTCGAATGGCGGTCAGTACCATGGGTGCAGCCTCCGATTGGCGAAGCGCAGAAGCGCGTCCATGGCGAAGAGAAGCGCGGCCACCCACAGCAGATAGGGGATGATGATGTCCATGCCCATGTGTCGGCGCATGATGGCGATGCGATAGGCCAGGCCGTCGGTGGAGGCGATCATCTCGCCCGCGAAAAGAAAGAGCGCGAGCGGCTTCAGATTGAGCCGGACGCTGTTGATGATCTGCGGCAGAATCTGTTTGAGGATCACGCGATAGGTCACGTCGAGGCTGGAGGACTGGAGCGTGAAGGCCTTGACCACCTGTTCGCGCGGCACAGACTTTGCGATGTTGTAGGTGTCGAGCATGAGCGTCGGCCCCACGCCGATCACCATCAGCATGATCTTGGACCATTCGTCGATGCCGAAGACGATGAAGAGAATGGGCAGCAGCGATAGCGCGACAATCTTGTCGAAGAAGAGAAAGAAGCGCAGAAAGAATGCTTCGGCGTAGGGAAAGACCGCCATGTGGAGGCCGAGAAGAATGGCCGGAATGAGCAGGAGCAGGCTGATGAAAAAGCGGCGCGAGCTGGAGACGGTATCGCGCCAGAGCATTCCGTGCGAGACCCTTTGCCAGGTGGTCGCAGTGGCGTCGAGCGGGTCGTCTTCCTCGGGCTGTTCGAGCACCGCGCTTTTCACGCCCTGGATGAGTTGCGCACCGGAGGGGATGACGCGGTCTTCGGGATTTTCCTTGTGGCGGGCGACGGAAAATTGTGAGTAGAGAAGAATGCCGACGAGGAAGAGCATCCAGGAGAGGGACTGGGTCCAGAGCCTTCGCGGGCGGCCCTGAATGTCGGTGAGGTGGAAGGCTGGTCCGGTAGCGCTCATAGCTTCCCCTGCGCGGCCATCTGCATGTAGGTTGCGTCGATGCGCAGCCGGACGCGATTGGTTTTGCCCTGGACCGAGCCATCGGGATAGCGAATGGCAACATCGTCCACGGATTGCACACCCTGGCCGAGGAGTTGATGACGGAAACAGAACTGGCGCACCAGGTCCATCTTCTGTCTGAGCGTTGCTCCCTCGGCAAACTGTTCGGCGAGTTTGGGCGAAGAGAAGAGATAGGTGGTGCGCAACTGATCCTTGTAGGAGGCGACGGAGTCTCCGGAGGCTGCGGCGCTGCCGGCAATGGCGGCGGGCGCGCCGCTGGCCAGTTGGGCTACGGTCTCGTACCAGGCTCCTGCAATGGCCTTGGCGAAGCGTACGCCGGAGCCATCGGGACGCTCGAGGATGTCTGTGCGCACGACCAGCAGGTCAAGGATTTCGCCGGGTATCTTCGAGGAATCGAAGAGCGAATGGACGCCGGAATCCTGGGCCAGAATCTGCGAGACGAGCGGCTTCCAGGTAACCGCGGCGGGGTTGTTTCTGTCGCCGAGGAATGCGCCGACCAGATCCGAGTCGCTGGTGTTCATCAGGCGAAGGCGAGGAATCTGGGCGCCGAGTCCGTTGACCTCGAAGGCGCGTTCGAGCAGGTATTCCGAGACTGTTTTCTGCACCAGCATGATGCGCTTGCCGGGCAACTGGGCGAGGGTGAGGCCGCTGCGCGCCAGCACGGCGTCGTTGCCGTTCGAGTAGTCGCCGACGATGAGCGCGGTCGAGTCTACGCCCGCAGCGGCGGGCATGTCGAGCGCCTCCATGTTGGTCATGGTGCAGGCGTCAATGTTTTTGCCGACGAAGGCGTCGAGCGAGGCGGCGTAGTCGAAGCGCTGAACTTTGATGACGACGCCGTACTTGTCTGCCCATCGCTTGAGGATGCCGGAGCGGGCCATGTAGAAGTAGGGATTCCATCCCGCGTAGACGCTCCAGCCGACGGTGAAGGTGGGCGCGGCGGCATAACCGGGAGTACAACAGGCACAGAGAAACGCCAGCGCGACCAGCAGCGCACCGTTCGCGGCGAAAGCTCGCCCGAGGCTTTGCTGTCTGGGATATTTGCCTGCTTTACACTTCAGAATTCCGCGCGGACAGAATGACCTCATAATGACAAGATACCCAAAGGTCAATCCAGGTCAGTGAGGTATCGATTTCATTTATGAGGGGGATAAGCAAAGACGGATGTGTGACGTCGCGCGAGCCGCGCGAGCCTTCGATACGAGTTGATTGCGGGCTTGCCGGGCACTTCAGGGCAGGGAATCGCTCTTCAGAGCGAGGGAATCGGCAACCGCCAGACTTTGGCACCGTCGAGGAAGGTGAGCCAGAGAGACCTGTGGGCGCAGCGGATGCTGTCGCCGCCCAGGCCGACAAACTGCTGGGTGACGCGATTGGTGGCGGGATCGACGCGGGTGATGGGGAAACCGAAGACCGTCGCCCATACGGACCCCGCGCCGAAGGCGATTTCGCCACCGAGGCCGGGGATGCCGGCGGGAATGGTGGCCAGCAGTTTTCCGGTGATCGCATCGACGCGCGCGATGGAGCCATCGCCCTGATTGAGCACCCAGACAGAGCCCGCGCCGACGGTGAGAAAGCGCGGCATGGGGCCGACGGGAGTGGTGGAGACGACGCTGTTGGTCTTGGGATCGACGCGCACCAGAGCGTTGCCTGCGTTGCTCGATACCCAGATGGAACCAGAGGCAAAGATCGGGTTGAAGGAGCCAGCGGGAAGTGGGATGTGGACGGCGACCTGATTGGTCCTGGGATCGATGCGGTCGAGTTCAACCTGATTCGGTTCCTGATTGGGTCCCGTGCCCGCCGGGGTAACCAGCCAGACGCTGCCCGCGCCGGTTGCAATGCCGCCTTCGGAGTCTGCGGGACTGGCCTTGACGGTGGCCTGCGGCTCGCCATTGCCGGCATCGACGCGCAGCAGGGAGTGGTCGCCGCAACTGGGAATCCACAGGCTGCCAAAGCCGACGGCCAGGCCGGAGCAAGGGCGAGCCACGGTGACGATGTGATCGGGCTTGTTGGTGTCAGAGTTGAGCAATACAACGTGGTCGGCGCTGGAGCTGGTGACCCAGACGCCATCGCGAGTCACCGCCAGCCAGTCCGGGTGACCGGCGACGGGAATGATTGCCGAAGGAATGAGCGCGCTCATGGGCCGCTGGATGCCGGGCGTCGCAACGCCGGTTTTGGGCGGAAATTCGGGCTGTTTCTGCGCCCTGGCCGCGAAGGGAACAACGGCGAGCAGGCAGGGCAGGAGCGCGGAGGCTTCTCGGCGGAGCAGTGAAAGCCACGAAGCGGATTGGGATGGGGCTGGCATATGGCTGTACTTTACGTGCTGGAATGAGGGAAATACAAACAGATTCTTTCCGGAGTTGATAGATCAATGTCCAAACTCTACACTTGAGTCTGGCGGCAGGCCGCCCCGAGGAGAGAATCTTGTCAAACGAAGCAAAATGCCCGGTGATGGGCGGCGCGCGCATGTCGGCGGGAGCTCGAACGAACACGGACTGGTGGCCGAATCAACTGAATCTCAAGGTGTTGCATCCCCATTCCGCGCAGTCGAATCCGATGGGAGAAGCGTTCGATTACGCGGCGGAGTTCAAGAGCCTGGACTTGCATGCGGTGATCGCGGACCTGCGCGCTCTGATGACGACCTCGCAGGACTGGTGGCCGGCCGACTACGGGCACTACGGGCCTTTCTTCATTCGCATGGCTTGGCACAGCGCTGGCACTTATCGCATTGCGGATGGCCGCGGCGGCGCCGGCTCGGGAGCGCAACGGTTTGCGCCGCTCAATAGCTGGCCGGACAACGTGAGCCTGGACAAGGCGCGCCGGCTGATCTGGCCGATCAAGCAGAAGTATGGCAGGAAGATTTCCTGGGCCGACCTGATGGTGCTCGCGGGCAACGTGGCCATCGAGTCGATGGGACTGAAGACCTTCGGTTTCGCGGGCGGACGCGAGGACATCTGGGAACCCGACGAGAGTATTTACTGGGGCCGCGAGGGCAAGTGGCTGGGCGACGAACGCTACAGCGGCGACCGGCAGCTCGAGAACCCGCTCGGCGCGGTGCAGATGGGCCTGATCTACGTGAATCCCGAGGGGCCGAATGGGAATCCGGACCCGATGGCGGCGGCGCGGGATATTCGCGAGACCTTTGCGCGCATGGCGATGAACGACGAAGAGACGGTTGCTCTGATCGCCGGCGGACACACCTTCGGCAAGGCGCATGGCGCTGCCGATCCGCTCAAACACGTTGGCCCCGAGCCGGAGGGCGCAGGGATCGAGGAACAGGGCCTGGGCTGGAAGAACAGCTTCGGCAGCGGCAAGGGTGTGGATACGATCTCGAGCGGGTTAGAGGGCGCGTGGACCACCAACCCGATCCGCTGGGACAACAACTACCTGGAAAACCTGTTTGCCTATGAGTGGGAGCTGACGAAAAGTCCCGCAGGGGCGCAACAATGGACGCCCAGGGACTCGGCTGCGGCTGGCACGGTTCCGGATGCGCATGACGGGTCCAGGCGACATGCTCCGATCATGTTCACGACCGACCTTTCGCTGCGTATCGACCCGAGCTACGAGAAGATTTCGCGGCGCTTCCTGGAGCACCCGGAGGAGTTTGCCGACGCGTTTGCCAAGGCCTGGTTCAAGCTGACGCATCGCGATATGGGGCCTCTGTCGCGCTATCTCGGCCCGCTGGTTCCGGCAGAGCCGCTGCTGTGGCAGGATCCGGTTCCGGCTGTCGATCATGCGCTGGTCGGGGAGGCCGAGATCGACGCGCTGAAGGCGAAGGTTGTGGCCTCGGGACTGTCCATCGCCCAACTGGTGACGACGGCGTGGGCTTCGGCTTCGACCTTCCGCGGCAGCGACAAGCGCGGCGGGGCCAATGGGGCGCGCATTCGCCTGGCGCCGCAGAAGTACTGGGAGGTGAACCAGCCTGCGGAGTTGGGGAAGGCGCTCGGGACGCTCGAAGCCATTCAGAGGGAATTCAACGCGGCGCAGACTGGCGGGAAGAAGATTTCGCTCGCCGATCTGATCGTCCTGGGCGGCTGCGCCGGGGTCGAGGAAGCCGCGAAGAAGGCTGGCTGCGCGGTGAAGGTTCCTTTTTCGCCGGGGCGCACGGATGCCTCCCAGGAGATGACCGACGTGCATTCGTTTGCCGTGCTCGAGCCGACCGCCGACGGCTTCCGCAACTACATCCGCAAGGGTCACCAAGGTCTGGCGGCGGAGCTGCTGGTGGATCGAGCCAGCCTGCTGACGCTGACCGCTCCCGAGATGACGGTGCTGGTCGGCGGATTGCGTGTGTTGAAGGCCAACTTCGGGCAGTCGGAGCTCGGTGTCTTCACCCGGCGGCCAGAAACGCTGACCAACGACTTCTTCGTGAACCTGCTGGACATGAATACGACGTGGCAGAAGTCGGGGACTGCGGAGGGAGTGCTGGAAGGGCGGGATCGCGCGACCGGCAAAGTGAAGTGGACCGGGACGGTTGCCGATCTGGTCTTCGGTTCCAACTCTCAGCTTCGGGCGCTCGCTGAGGTCTATGCGTCGAGCGATGCGCAGGAGAAGTTTGTGACCGACTTTGTAGCTGCCTGGAGCAAGGTGATGAACCTGGATCGCTTCGACCTGGCGTAATGTGAGCAAGTAAGAACTAGCAAGAACAAGGAAGAACAAGAAAGAACAAGGGAAGCCGGAATGAATCTATTCGATCAGCACGCGCCAGAGCGACTCGCTACGGTTTTGTTTGCCACGGACTTCTCGACGGCGTCGGAGAATGCAGGGCATTATGCCGCAGCGTTCGCGCAGTATTTTGGCGCGAAGCTGGTGGTTGCGCATGGTTTCTATCTGGACCAGGCAGCACTCGAGGCGGAGACGTTTCGGGAGCTGGCAAGCCGGCAGCGATCCAGCCTGAAGAAGGAACTGGACGAGGTGATTCGCGATCTGGCTGGCGGCGGCGGAACGACCGAATCCGTGCTGGTCGAAGAGGATCCGCGGAGGGCGATTGCCGAGCTGGCGCGGCAGCTTCGCCCGTCGCTGATTGTGCTCGGCACCCATGGCGGCGGCGTGGTGGAGCGCTTTGTGCTCGGCTCGACGGCGGAGGGAATTCTGCGCCACTCGCACGAGCCTGTGCTCACGGTTGGACCGAAGGTGCCACTGCTGCACACGCATTCAGACAAGACGCCACTCCGCATCCGGCGCATCCTGCTGGCGACCAACAACACGGCGGGAGCGGCTGTGGTAACCGCGCTGGCGGTGACCCTGGCCAGCGCGTTTTCCGCCACGCTCGATGTGTTGAATGTCGTGCATCCGAAGTCGGTCGAGAATACGCTCGAGGCACCGCACAATCTTTATGGAAAACATGAAGAGGCAGAAGCAATGCTGCCGCCGGATGCTCGGAAAGCGGCCGAGATACGGACGTTCGTGAGCGTCGGCCAGCCGCGCACGGAGATACTGAAGCATATCCACGAGCGGGAGATCGAGCTGCTGGTGCTGGGCCTGAGCGCGGACAGTCAGATGGAGATGCAGGGGCATCTTTCGGGGGCTTTCCCGATCATCGCCGAGGCGACCTGCCCGGTGTTGACCTTGACCGCGGCCACGCAATAACTCCGCATTGGACCCGCGCCGAAACGAGCGCTAGAATCGCAACAGGAACGAGCGACCATGAAGACCTTTACCCTCGATGAAGCGCAGTCTCTGTTGCCGGTGGTGGAAGTGCTGCTGGCGCGGGCCACGGAAAGCCGGCAGTCCGCAGAAGCCATCGAAGCGGAGCTTTCCGAGCTTTCGCGCCGGATATTTCTGAGCGGGGGCATGCACGTCGAGGTGGGCAAAGTGGCTGCCCGCCGCGTGGAGATGGACAAGCTGATCGAGCGGGTACGCGAGACGGTGGCCGAAATCGACTCGATCGGTGTTCAGGTGAAGGATCTCGACGGCGGATTGCTGGATTTTCCCTGCCGGATGGACGATGAGGTGATCCTGTTGTGCTGGCGTCGCGGCGAATCGGCCATCGAGCACTGGCACACGGTCGAGGCGGGCTTTGGCGGACGCCAGCCCATCGACGATCGCTTCCGTCGCCGCTCGGCCTCGGGCGGCCGCCCGAACTGACGCTTCCTTCGATCCGATTGTCTGTGCGAACGAATTCGCAGGGTTGAAAAGGGAAGCGCGGTTTTCGTGTGGTAGCCTCCAGTCAGTTTCGCCTTCCTGTTTGCGCTTTCTGCCCCCGGCGCTCTGACCTCGACGCACTACACGCCTTGCCGGAGATTTGCCTTTGCCTGAACCTGTCTACGCTGCCCTGGCCGACGCTCCGGCGGAAGACTCCGCAGTTGCGCGGTCGGCGATGCGCAAGGCCACCTGGAGGCTGATTCCGCTGATCGCAGTGGGCTACGGGATCGCTTACATCGACCGCATCAACATCAGCTTTGCTGCGCTCCAGATGAATCGCGATCTTCACTTCAGCGCGACCATTTACGGCCTGGGCGCGGGGTTGTTTTTCCTCAGCTATTCGGCCTTCGAGATTCCCTCGAACCTGATGCTGCATCGGCTCGGCGCGCGGCGCTGGATGTCGCGCATTCTGCTCACGTGGGGAGTGCTGGCAATGGCCATGGCGCTGGTGCGCACGCCACTCGAGTTCTATGTCATGCGGCTGTTGCTGGGCGCGGCGGAAGCGGGGTTTTTTCCTGGAGTGCTCTACTACCTGACGCTCTGGTTCCCGGCGCATCTGCGCGCGCGCACCATCAGCCGCTTCTATGTTTCGCTGCCGCTCAGCACGGTGATCATGGGCGGGCTGGCGGGCGCGCTGCTCAATATGCAGGGACGGCTTTCGCTGGCGGGCTGGCAGTGGCTTTTTCTCGCCGAGGGGCTGCCCGCCGTGCTGCTGAGCGCTGTTTTTCTGCGCCTGTTGCCGGATCGACCGGCGGACGCGCCGTGGATCGAGCCAGCGGAACGCGATTGGATCGAGAGTTCGCTGGCCGCCGAGCACTCCGAAAACACATCCGCCCATCACCCCGGCTCGGCGCTCAGGGACAGCCGTGTGTGGCTCTTTGGCCTGGCCAATCTGGTGATGCTCTGCACACTCTACGCCTACTCGTTTTCAGCGCCGGCGATCCTGCTGAAATTCACCGGCTTCAGCGCTGCCGGGGTTGGCTATCTGGTCTCGATCTTCGGGCTGCTGGGGGGCGCGGCGATGATCGGCAACGCCTGGCTTTCAGATCGCAGCGGCGAGCGCTACTGGCACATCGTGGTCCCCGCATTGATCGAGGCCGCAGCGTTTCTGGTTGTCGGCTTCACGCGCAATCCGTGGGTCGCGGTTCCGCTGCTGGCGCTGACCTTTCTGGTCCATAACTCGATGCAGGGGCCGCTGCTGGTGCTGCCGACCGCGTTCCTCACCGGGCGCGGAGCGGCGGCGGGCCTGGCCGCGATCAACATGGTCGGCATGCTGGGCGGATTCTTCGGGCCATCCTTCATGGGCCTGGCGCGCGACCTGACGGGAAGCTACCAGACGGGCCTCGCGGCGCTCAGTCTGCCGATGCTGGTCTTTGCCGCGCTGGTGCTAGGGCTGAAACGCATGGCGCGGCCATCGGCGACAGATTCCTCGCGCTGAAGCGTTGCGAATCGAATTTGCAGGGAGCGGAATTCAAGGCTTGCCGCCCGCATTCCAGGCTGGCTTCCAGGTCGTCGTAGCCAGCCAGCGCACCGGCTCGATCATTGAGCCGATGCTGTGGGTGAGGAAATCGAAGTCGATGCGGGAAAGCTCGTCGGAGGGCTGGTGATAATCCTTGTGGAGCCCGAAGCTGGAGACGGTCTGTGCGACGATGCCGCGCTTGGCGAGGTAGTAGTTGTCGGAGCGCTGGAAAAAGTGCTCGGCGGGGTGGGGATCGGCGGAGATTGCGGCGCCGCGCCGGGCCAGAGTCGGACCCAGATCGGAGCGCTCGTAGCCGGTGAGCCAGAGCGTCCGGTTGGGCAGCAGCGGATCGGGCCGACCGATCATTTCAAATTCGAGATTGGTCACGATCCGGGTCAATGGAACAGGCGGATGATCGAGAAAATACTGGTCTCCCAGTCCGCCCAGCTCCTCCGAGCCGAAGAGCACGAAGAGAATCGACCGGCGCGGTTTGCGTCCCTGGCTGAGGGCGCGGGCCAGCTCGAGCACGGCCGTGGTTCCGGAGGCGTCGTCGTCGGCGCCGTTGTAGATTGCGTCGCCGTTGATCGGCCTGCCGATGCCGAGGTGATCCAGGTGCGCGGTGAGCAGGATGACCTCGTTCGTGCCGACCTCGTTCGCGCTGGCGTCTTTCCCGTCATCCTTCCAATCCGTGCCGCGCAGCAGGGCCATGGCGTTCCAGGTGTCTGTCCGCTCGGCCTGATCGATTCCGAGGCGCTTCAGGTAGGCTTCCATGCCGTTGGAGAACTTCGCCGGGAGCGGCGCGCGCTGGATGTAGCCGCCGTCTTCGCTCGCCACCGCGGGCAGCGGCTCAAGCCCGAAGGACTGGAAGAGCGAGGCCGCGTAGAGCGCCGCGAGATGTTCGTCGCGGGTTCCGGAGCCCCGTCCGTGCAGCTCGTCCGCAGCGAGGAAATTCATATCCGCGCGGACGCACGCGACACAGATGGATTCGGACTTTGCATCGCGTTTTCCGGCGGCGTTCGCAGAGGGTCCAGCGGCCAGCGAAACGGCCAGAACGATACACAAAACAGGCAGAGTGTGTCTTTTCATCTCTTGCATTCTACAGCCCGGTCGTCGCACGGGATGCATTTCCGCGT
>JAJZFR010000416.1 GCA_021805265.1 Acidobacteriota bacterium
AGCCGCTGATCGAGCCGCTCTATCAGGCTCACTCGCCGCACGAAATTGTGCAGGCCATGCTGGACGAGCCTGTCCTCTCGGCCTATGACGCGGTGCGCGAGACCTGGAAGCCCGTGCTCTCGAAGTCCGGCGACTTCGAGAAGAACTGGCGTCAGGCGCTGCATGCGGGATGGATCGACGGCACGGCCTTTGACAAGTCGGCCACGGCAAATGTGGACAGGGTTGCGGCCCCGGCTCCGAATGCTGCCGAGTCGATCGAGATTCTCTTCCGCCCCGATCCCTCGATCTACGACGGGCGCTTTGCCAACGTTGGCTGGCTCCAGGAGCTGCCCAAGCCGGTGACCAACCTGAGCTGGGACAATGCGGCGCTGATGAGCGGCCCGACCATGCAGAAGGCCGGACTCAACGAAGGCGATATTGTCGAGATCATGGTGGCCGGGCGCGCCGTCAAGGCCCCGGTGCTGGTGCTCCCCGGCCAGCCGGCAAACACCATTACCGCCTATCTGGGCCACGGGCGCGAGCGGGCCGGGCGCGTCGGCTCGGGAACGGGCTTCGACGCCTATCTGGTGCGCACCTCGGAGACCGCGTGGGTGGCCGCAGGAGCAAGCCTGCGCAAGATGGACGGAACATGGGGCTTTGCCGTCACCAAGAGCCACTATCAGGATCATCGCTCGGCGTGGTTTGGCGGCCAGGGCAACGGCAACAACTCTCTCGAAGGCGATGAGGCGGAGACGCGCGGCGTGATTCGCGCGGCTACTCTGGCCGAATACAAATCCAACCCCGGCTTTGCCAACGAGGGCGAGAACCATCCGAAGGTCGAGCGCGAGGTCACCCTCTTCCCCAACTGGGAGTACAAGGACAATGCCTGGGGCATGTCCATCGATCTCAACAGTTGCACGGGCTGCAACGCCTGCATCGTCGGCTGCTACGCGGAGAACAACATTGCGGTCGTCGGCAAGGAGCAGGTGCGCATCGGGCGCAACATGCAGTGGCTGCGCATCGATACCTACTTCGAGGGCGACCTGGCCGCGCCTAAAGCTCATTTTCAGCCCATGGCCTGTCAGCACTGCGAGAACGCGCCCTGTGAACAGGTCTGCCCGGTGGGGGCCACGGTCCACACGCCGGAGGGCCTGAATACCATGGTCTACAACCGCTGCGTGGGCACCCGCTACTGCTCGAACAACTGCCCCTACAAGGTGCGCCGCTTCAACTTCCTGCTCTACTCCGATTACGAGACGGAGAGCCTCAAGCTGATGCGCAATCCGGACGTGACGGTGCGCTCGCGCGGGGTGATGGAAAAGTGCAGCTACTGTGTGCAGCGCATCTCCGAGGCAAAGATCAGCGCCGACAAGGAAAACCGGGCCATTCTCGATGGCGAGGTGGTGACCGCCTGCCAGCAGGCCTGCCCGGCGTCGGCGATCACCTTTGGCAACCTGAACGACAAGACCAGCAAGGTGCGCCAGCTCACCGCGCAGGAGCGAACCTACTCGGTGCTGGCGGATCTGAATACCCGCCCACGCACCACCTATGTGGCTGCGGTCAACAATCCCAACCCGGCGCTCGAACCGCAACCCGAGGAGCATGCGCCGGCCGCCGGATAGACCGGCGACTGTCCAAAGGGTCTCGATTCAGTCGAGGTGGGCAACAGGAAACGATGCAAGAGGCAACCTGGAAGAGGGTCGGATAGACGATGGCAACGAAGGATTTCAAAACCGAAGATCCGCGGATTGACCCGGCAACCGGAGAGTTGCGGGTCCTGGCTCCGGGGCAGAGCTTCCGGTCGGTGACGGCGAAGATCGCCGACATTGTCCTGACGCCGCATACCTCGCTGGGGTGGCTGATGCTCTTCTCCGTGGCGGGCAGCGTGGCCACCATGCTGCTGGTTGCCGTCACCTGGCTGTTTCTGAAGGGTGTCGGCATCTGGGCCATCACCCAGCCGGTCGCCTGGGGCTTCGCCATTATCAACTTTGTCTGGTGGATCGGCATCGGCCACGCGGGCACGCTCATCTCGGCCATTCTGCTGCTCTTCAAGCAGACCTGGCGCAACTCGATCAACCGCTTCGCCGAGGCCATGACCATCTTTGCGGTGGTCTGCGCGGGGCTCTTCCCGCTCATCCACGTGGGTCGCCCGTGGCTTGCCTACTGGCTCTTCCCGCTGCCTTTGACCATGGACGTATGGCCGCAGTTCCGGTCCCCGCTGCTGTGGGACGTCTTCGCGGTCTCCACCTACGCCACCATCTCGGTCGTCTTCTGGTACATCGGCCTGGTGCCCGACTTCGGCACCATGCGCGACCGGGCCAAATCGAAGTTCGCGCAGTACATCTACGGCATGGTCTCGCTCGGCTGGCGGGGCAGCGTCCGCCACTGGATGCGCTACGAGACGGCCTCGCTGCTGCTGGCCGGTCTGGCTACGCCGCTGGTGCTCTCGGTCCACACGGTCATCAGCTTCGACTTCGCGGTAGCCGTGCTGCCGGGCTGGCACACCACCATCTTCCCGCCCTACTTTGTCGCGGGCGCGGTCTACTCCGGCTTCGCCATGGTGCTCACCCTGGCCATTCCGCTGCGCAAGTTCTACCACCTCGAGGGGCTGGTCACCGACCGCCACATCGACAACATGGGCAAGGTCATGCTCGCCACCGGCGGCATCGTCGCCTACGGCTACGGCATGGAAGTCTTCATGGCCTGGTACTCGGCCTCCCACTGGGAGTTCTTCATGATGTGGAACCGCATGTTCGGGCCAATGGGCTGGAGCTACGCGATTCTGATCACTTGCAACATCGCCATTCCGCTCACCACGTTGTGGGTCAGGAAGTGGCGCACCAACCTGACGTTCATGTTCATCATCAGCCTGATCGTCAACACCGGCATGTGGTTCGAGCGCTTTGTCATCGTCGTGACCAGCCTCTACCGCGACTTTCTGCCCAGTTCCTGGGGAACCTACCGCGCAACCAAGTGGGATTACATGACCTATGCGGGAACCTTTGGCTTGTTCACGGCTCTGTTCCTGCTGTTCATACGTTTTCTCCCCATGATTCCCATGCATGAGATCAAGATGATGCTGCCCTCGGCCAGAGTTAACGCCGAGTCGGTAGCCGAGGCGGGTGACTGATGGCTGTGCCACGCGAAGGAATCTACGGCCTGGTGGCCGAGTTTGAAACCCCGACGGAGCTGGTGATCGCGGCCAGGGCGGCCTACGACTCCGGCTGGCGGCGGCTGGACTGCTACACGCCCTACCCGGTCGAAGAGGCTGCCGAGGTGATCGGCTTCCACAAGAACCGCGTCTCGCTGGTCACGCTGATCGGCGGCCTGATGGGACTGTGCGCGATGTTCTCGCTCGAAACCTGGATCTCGACCCTGGCCTACCCGCTGAATATCGCCGGGCGCCCGACCTACTCCTGGCCTGCATTCATCATCCCGGCCTATGAGTGGACGATCCTCTTCGCCGGTCTTTCGGCGGCCTTTGGGATGCTCGCGCTGAATGGCCTTCCCAGCCTGTATCATCCGCTCTTCAATGCGCCCAACTTCCGCAGCGGCGCGACGCAGGACAAGTTTTTCCTCTGTCTCGAGGCCACCGATCCGAAGTTCGATCCGGCCGAGAGCAAGGCCTTTCTCGAAGGCTTCCGCCCCAATTCCGTGGTGGAGGTGGAGTACTGATGACCACGTCGGGAATCAAGATGAAACAGCTATCTTCCGGACCGCGCCGGCTGCGCAGCGTGGCATTCCTTGGCGCTGCCTCGGCCATGCTCCTCGTTGCGGGCTGCCGCCAGGACATGCACAACCAGCCCAAGTTCGTTCCCCAGCGGGGAACCACCTTCTATGCCGATCATCGTTCGGAGCGTCCGCAGGTCGCGGGCACGGTTGCGCGCGGCGAGCTGAAGGAAGACACCTACTTCTACACCGGCACCGTCGAGGGAGCGAACGGCTACCGCGAAGAGCGCGACGCGCTGCCCTTCCCGGCAACCATGACGGTGCTCGAGCGGGGCCAGGAGCGCTTCAACATCTATTGCACCCCCTGCCACTCGCGGGTGGGCAACGGACTCGGGGCGATTGTCTCGCGCGGCTACAAGACGGCGGGCAACCTGAACGACGATGTTCATCGCGCCCAGCCTCTGAGCCACTACTTCTACGTGATGACCCATGGCTATGGGGCCATGCCGGACTACTCGGCGCAGATTGCGCCGGTGGACCGCTGGGCCATCGCGGCCTACATTCGCGCCCTGCAACTCAGCCAGCACGCGGCAGCGAAGGATGTACCCGCAGGCGTAACCGTTCAGCCGCTGAAGTCGATCGCCGAGGCCAAGGGCCTGCCCGCGAGCTTTGCCGAACCGTGGGAGCTGCCGACGACTGCCGTCGATGCCCTGCCTGCCGACAAGAGCCAGGGAACTCCGGCCATGGCCCCGGCCTACCCCGAGACCCCGACCGTCGTCGTGCCTCATACCGCCCTGCCTGCTTCGGGCGCGCATACCAACACCGCTAAACCGGCCGCGGCACCACCCGCGCCGGGGAATTAAGGGAGCCGGGAAGATAACCATGGCACACGCTGCTCCACACGCGAAAGTTCTACCCGCTGACCTGAGCGCGCCGTCCTTCGTCAAGGGCTGGCGAGCGCGCGCCCTGGTGGTTGCCGTCCTGTTTGCGGTCACCGCCGTCGTTCTGGCCACGCTCGATCACTCGGCGGAACACATCTACCGCGCCTGGGTTCTCGGGCTGATGCTCACCTTCGGCTTCTCGGTCGGGGGACTGGCGCTCCTGATGGTCCAGTACGTCTCCGGCGGCAAGTGGGGTCTGCTGCTGCGCCGCCCGCTCGAGGCGATGAGCCGCACCCTCCCGCTGGTCTTTGCCTACTGGGTTGTCGCCGGCCTGTGGATGAAGCATCTCTACCTGTGGGCCGCAGTCACCGACACCGCCTCGGCGCTCAAGTCCGGCCTGATCAACGAGACCGAGGCCCACGCCATCGACTGGAAGCGTCCCATGCTCCAGCCATCGGCCTTCTGGATCACCGGCATTGTCTGCTTCGCCATCTGGGCCTTCTACGCCTGGCGGCTCAACGGCATGAGCATGCGCCGCGAGGCCGACAGCCCGTCGAACACCCCCTACTGGATCAAGAAGCTCGAAAACATCTCCGGCTTCGGGATCGTCGTCTACTCGCTCACCATGACGGCAGCGGTCATCTACTGGGTGATGAGCATGGACGTGACCTGGTACTCGTCTGTCTATGGGCTGCTCTTCCTGGTCGGTCAGGGCTATCAGGTGCTGGCGCTGGCCATCCTCACTTCGATCTCGCTCTCGAAGGCCGATCCCTACAAGACCATCCTGCGCCAGACCGAGCAGTACGACCTGGGCAAGTTCACCTTCGCCTTCGTCATGCTCAATATCTACCTGGCCTTCTCCCAGTTCCTCATCATCTGGTCGGGCAACATGCCGGAGGAGATCGTCTGGTACATGAACCGCTTCAACGGCCACTGGGCGGTCATCGCCACGCTCGATTTCATGTTCCATTGGCTGATTCCCTTCTCGCTCCTGTTGTCCAAGGACCTCAAGAAGAACAAGAAGCGACTGATGCGCGTCGCCCAGTGGATGATCTTCGCCAAGGCCTTCGATCTCTTCTGGCTGATCGAGCCGAACTACAAGGACGCGGCGCAGAACCTTCACTTCTCCTGGGGCATCCTCGAGTACATCGCAGTCCCCGTGGCGATGGTCTCGCTGTGGGTCGCCTACTATGCGTGGGAGCTGACCCGCCGACCCCTGGTACAGACCAACGATCCGCATCTGGCGGAGATTCTGGAGCCTGAACATGCCCATGCATGAGCATCACAGCAACAGCAATCAGCCTCTCGACCCGGCGCGTATCGCGGTGGGTTATGAGGAGTCCGATGTCCGTGTCTCCGGCATCCTGGTCTTTCTCACCGCACTGGGCATCTTCGTCGTGGTCTCCGCATTCCTGTGCATCGGCATCGGCAGGGTCATCAACTCTCAGCTTGCCAAGGCCGACGGCCCGCCCGACAAGTGGGCGCATCCGGTCGATGTGCGCAAGCTGGGCAACCTGGCCAACAGCCCGGAGTTGCAGCAGCAGTTTTCCGGTCTGGTGAATACCTTCCCCACGCCGCGCCTCCAGACCGACGATGGATACCAGGAAGTTGCCGACCTGCACACCAAAGAGGATCTGCTCCTCGACAACTACACCTGGGTCGATCAGGGGAAGGGCGTAGTCCGCATTCCCATCGACCATGCCATGCAGTTGATCGCGCAGCAGGGATTGCCCGTGGCCAGCTTCAACTCGACCGCGCCGCGGCTCGCCGAGGACCATGCTCCGGTCGTCCGTGCCCCGTTGACCGATGGTTTCGCCCGCACCGGCTATGAACAGGAGCAGGCGGCAAAGATGGTCGAAATGGGCGCAGAGAAGCAGTAGCGAGCGACGAAGCAGGAATGCAGGGCACTGGAATGGCAGAGAGAATGACCGAGCGAGCGACAATTCGGCAGCGGAAGACCGGGCAAGCCGCCCGCATCCCGCAGCTCGCCTTTCTGCCCACCCTCCTGCCCGCTTTCCTGCTCGCTCTGTCGATCCCGCTCGCGCTTCCTCGACCGCTCGCCGCCCAGGTCTCCGCGCCGGGCGAAAAGCAGATCGGCCCCATCAACGAAAAGCCTTCCGTCCTGAACCGGGTCGGGATCACCCAGCGACTGAACCAGCAGCTTCCGCTCAACCTGCCCCTGGTGGATGAAACCGGCAAGGCGGTCGAGTTGGGCCGGTACTTCGGCAGCAAGCCCGCGATCCTTGCTCTGGTTTACTTCCAGTGCCCGATGCTCTGCTCCGAAGAGTTGAACGGACTCACCTCCGCCCTGCGCATGGTCCGGCTCAAGCCAGGCCGCGACTTCAACGTGATCGTCGTCAGCATCGATCCGAGCGAAGGCCCGGCGCTTGCCGCGGCCAAGAAGCAAAGCTATGTCCAGCGCTACGGCGAGCCTGAAACCGCCAACGGCTGGCACTTCCTCACCGGCCAGCAGCCTGCCATTGACGCGCTCACCCAGGCGGTCGGCTTCGGCTACGTCAAGATCGCCGGCCCGGACGGCAAGCTCGATCAGTTTGCCCACGCCAGCGCGATTCAGATCGTCACCCCGCAGGGCCGGGTCGCGCAGTACTATATGGGCGTCGAGTACAGCCCCAAGGACCTGCTTCTCGGCCTGGTCGAGGCCTCCTCGAACCGGATCGGCTCGCCGGTGGACAACATCCTCACCTACTGCTATCACTACGATCCCTCGACCAACACCCACAGCCTCATCATCGCGAGGATCGTACAAATCGCCGGAGCCTTCACGGTGCTGCTGTTGGGAAGTTTCATGTTCCTCGGTTTTCGCAAGGATATTGGCGCAAAAAAGGTTTGACACTGGTGGTGCCGGGCAACGGCATCGCGCAAAACATGGAAGCCGGACAAGCAACCCCGGACAAGTCACCAAGGATGAACGGAAAACGGAATGGATCACATTAGCCCGGTAATCTGGCAGTTTCTAGTCAAATGGCTGACCGACTTCGCGGTCATCCCCCCCGAGGCCTCGAAGATTGCGCCTCAGGTGGATGCCCTGCTGGTCTTCATGACGCTGGTCAGCCTGGTGGGCCTCACGCTCGTCGCCCTGCTGGTCACCACCTTCTCGATCCTCTACCGCCGCGAGCGCAATCCCGTGGCCACCCAGATCGAAGGCTCGACCCTGCTCGAGGCCACCTGGACCATCATTCCGCTCGGCCTCTTTCTGGTCATGTTCGTCTGGGGATCGGTGCTGTACTTCCGCATCTACACCCCTCCGCCGAACGCCATGAACATCTATGTCGTCGGCAAGCAGTGGATGTGGAAGGCCGAGCACCCCGGCGGCCAGCACGAGATCAACAGCCTCCATGTTCCCATCGGTCAGCCGGTTCAGCTCACGCTCATCTCTCAGGATGTCTTCCACAGCTTTTCCCTGCCCGCCTTCCGGGTCAAGCGCGAGGCCATTCCGGGCCGTTACACGACGGTCTGGTTCGAGGCCACCGAGGTCGGCACCTATCACCTCTTCTGCAGCCAGTACTGCGGCACCTCCCACTCGGCCATGATCGGAAACGTCGTCGTCATGACCCCGGACGACTACAAGAAGTGGCTCGAGAGCTCGACCAGCGGCGTCTCCCTGGCCCAGAACGGCGAGCGGCTCTTCGCCAGCCTGAGCTGCACGGCCTGTCATAACGGGCGCCCGGATGCGCGCGGACCGAGCCTGGCCAATGTCTACGGCTCGAAGCTCACCTTGTCGAACGGGGAACACGTTCAGGTGGACGACGAGTACCTGCGGCAGGCGATCCTCAATCCTTCCGCGCACATCACCCAGGGCTATGCCCCCATCATGCCCACCTATCAGGGCCAGATCAGCGAAGAGGGCATCTTCTCGCTGGTCGAATACATCAAGGGTCTGGACTCGAACTACCGCATCCAGCAAACGACCAACACCACTAGCTTTTCACCCGCTGTGACCGCCAAGAGCGCAGCCGAGGGGACGGTGAAGCCATGAGCACCATTCTGAGCCTTCCTGACCAGTCAACGGCCAGGATACCCAAGCGCAATTACCTTACCAACGAGAACGGCATCCTCAGTTGGCTGCTGACCGGCGACCACAAGCGCATCGCCATTCTCTATCTCATTTCGATCACCTTCTTCTTCTTCATCGGCGGCGCGCTGGCCGGCCTCATCCGGCTCGAGCTGCTCACCCCGCAAAGCGACCTGATGGCGACCGACACCTATAACAAGGTGTTCTCCATGCATGGCATCATCATGGTCTTCCTCTTCCTGGTCCCCAGCGTTCCGGCAACGCTCGGTAACTTCCTCATCCCGATCATGGTCGGGGCCAAGGATCTGGCCTTCCCCAAGATCAACCTGCTTAGCTGGTATCTCTATCTCGCGGGCGGCGGCCTGACCCTGTGGGCCATGATTACCGGCGGCGTCGATACCGGCTGGACCTTCACCACGCCGCTCTCCACCCACTACGTGAACACCAACGTGGTCACCACCGGCCTGGCCATCTTCATCGCGGGCTTTTCGTCCATCTTCACCGGACTCAACTTCATCGTCACCATCCACAGGATGCGCGCTCCGGGCATGACCTGGTTCAAGATGCCTCTGTTTGTCTGGTCGCACTACGCCGCCTCCATCCTCATGGTTCTCGGCACCCCGGTGCTCGCCATTACGCTGGTCCTGGTCGTGCTCGAGCGCACCATCGGCATCGGCATCTTCGACCCCGCCAAGGGCGGCGACCCCATTCTCTTTCAGCATCTGTTCTGGTTCTACTCCCACCCCGCCGTCTACATCATGATCCTGCCGGGGATGGGCGTCATCAGCGAGGTCATCTCCACCTTCGCGCGCAAGCGCGTCTTCGGCTACTCTGCGGTCGCCTTCTCCTCGGTCGCCATTGCCGTCTTCGGTTTCTTCGTCTGGGAACACCACATGTTCATCATGGGCGTCTCCAACTATTCCACCCTGGTCTTCAGCCTGCTCACCATGCTGGTCGCCGTCCCCTCGGCCATCAAGATATTCAACTGGGCCTTCACCCTCTACAAGGGTTCCATCACCTTTGAAACCCCCATGCTCTACGCCTTCGGCTTCATGGGCCTGTTTACCATCGGCGGCCTGACCGGCGTCTTCCTCGGCTCCTCGGGAACCGACATTCATCTGACCGAGACCTACTTCATCGTGGCTCACTTCCACTTTGTCATGGTCGGCGGCATGCTGATGGCCTTCCTCTCGGGCATCCACTTCTGGTGGCCCAAGATGACCGGCCGCATGTACCCGGAAAAAGTCTCCCAACTGGCCGCGGTCATCACCTTCATCGGCTTCAACTTCACCTTCTTCCCTCAGTTCCTGCTCGGTATGCTGGGCATGCCGCGTCGCTACGCGGCCTATCCACCGGAGTTCCAGGTCCTCAACGTCTTCTCGACCGCTGGTGCCTCGATCCTCGGCGTCGGCTACCTGCTGCCCATGATCTATCTGGTCTGGAGCCTCAAGTACGGCAAGATCGCGGGCGACAACCCCTGGCAGGCTACCGGCCTCGAGTGGCAGATTCAGTCTCCGCCCCTGACCCAAAACTTCATCGAAATCCCTGTGGTTACCCAGGACGCCTACGATTACGAGTGGCTTGAGCGCCAGAAAGAACACGAGGTGACGCAACTTGGATAGTCACGCAATCGCTTTGAACCACGCCGAAGAGCCACATCACGACCATCCGGCTCACCTGCGCCACCACTTTGTCTCGCTCGAACAGCAGAACGAGACCGTCAGCTTTGGCATGTGGCTCTTCCTGCTCACCGAGGTCATGTTCTTCGGTGGCATGTTTACCGCCTACCTGATCTACCGCAACTGGTATTACCCGGCCTTTGTGGCTGGCTCCCACACCCTTTCGATCGTTCTCGGCACGGTCAACACCGGCGTCCTCATCACCTCCAGCTTCACCATGGCCATGGGCGTCTGGTGCGCTGAGACCAAGCGACAGAAGGGCCTGATCGTCTCTCTGGTCCTCACCCTCATCCTCGGCTTCGCCTTCCTCGGCATCAAGGCGGTCGAGTATCAGGAAAAGTTCGAACTGCACCATGTCCCCGGCGCTCACTTCGACGCCATGTCCTTCGTTCATCCCAAGGCCGAGGCCGGGCAGCCCGCCGAGCCGGGTCTCCCGCTCGATATGGCGCGAAAGACCGAGGTCTACTTCAGTCTCTACTTCGCCATGACCGGGATGCATGCCCTGCACATGATTATCGGAATGGCCCTTCTCTCTTTCATGATTGTGAAGGCCGCCCGCGGCGGATACTCCCACGGAAATATCGCCTTCGTTGAAAACTTCGGCCTCTACTGGCACTTCGTCGATATTGTCTGGATATTTCTCTTCCCGCTGCTCTACCTGATCAGTCGTCACCAATGACGCGGCCGCATCCAAAAACCTTATCCTCGGGAGATTTCTGACCTATGTCTCATCCTGTATCCGATCACGAAGAAGCCCACGGGCCGCACATTGTGAGCCCCAAAATCTATCTCCTGGTCTTCCTCGCCCTGCTCATTGGCACGACCCTCACCGTCGTCGCCTCGTACCTCGAGCTGGGCCCCTGGAATCCGATCATCGCTCTCGGTATCGCCGTCGCCAAGGCCACGCTCGTCGTGCTCTTCTTCATGCACATCAAGTACAGCTCGAAGCTGATGAAGCTCACCGTCGTCTCCGGCATCTTCACCTTCCTCGCCCTCGTCGGCATGTCCATGTCCGACTACATCTCGCGCGCCTGGGGCAGCTTCTGACCGCATTCTCCTCACCCTCCAAAGAGGCTGCCGCAATGGCAGCCTCTTTCTGCGTTCCACTCCTAACACTCCGGAGCTTCCATGGACGGGCTTGATCTTCTCGCCGCCGACCGCCGCGTCACCGTTCGCCGCGCCGGCCAGCCGCGCAAGGATGCCCGCTCCGTCGTCTACTGGATGCAGCATGCCCAGCGCGCGCTCGACAATCCCGCCCTCGAAACCGCCCTCGCAGTCGCCAACGCGCTCGATCTACCCCTGCTGGTCTACTTCAG
>JAJZFR010000092.1 GCA_021805265.1 Acidobacteriota bacterium
GGGTGAGTCCCTGCGCCAGGCGCAGCTCGCCGGTCGGCGCGCGCTCGTAGCGCAAGGCGAGCGAGAGGCCGTCGAGCTTGAGTTCGGCGGTGTAGCGGACGGGCAGCTCCCCGGCCAGATCGCGTACGCGGCGATCCCAATCGGCCAGTTCCTCGGCCGTGTAGGCGTTGTCGAGCGAGAGCATGGGCCGCGAGTGGGCGACCTTGAGGAAGCCGTCGGCGGGACGCCCGCCCACGCGCTGCGTGGGGGAGTCGGGCGTCACCAGCTCGGGGTGCGCGGCCTCGAGCGCCTTGAGCGCGCGCATTCTGGCGTCGTAGTCGGCATCAGAGAGGGTGGGCGCGTCGAGAACGTAGTAGAGATGTTCGTGGTGGCGAAGCTCGTCGCGCAGCGCGGCGATGGCTGCGGCTGGATCAGTGTGCTGAGCGGTGTGCTGAGCTGTGACCATGGCCGGATTATAGCGGGGCGGGGGATGGCGTGTTGTCGGCTTTGTTTCTATGCCGGATGGGGATTCACTCCTTCCGATTTCTATGGACCGGTCTCGGAATCCCGTATTGGAAGATACCCTGTGCGTAGACGCCTTCTTTTCATTTGATCGGCATTCGAGAGCCAAATTGAACAGCGAAATTGCTATTTGCATCAAGTTTTGTCGCAGACATGATTTTCGATGTATGATTCTCGCATGCTTTTACGATTCAAGTGCAGGAACTTTTATTCGATCCGTGATGAGCAGGAGCTGTCTCTCATCGCTACTCGGACCCGCGCACCGGAGCATGATGAGACGCTGCTCGACACGCCCCTCAAAGACGTCAAGGCGCTTCGTGTAGCTGCTATCTTCGGGGCCAACGCCTCCGGCAAAAGCAACCTGCTGTTAGCTATGCGCAGTTTCCAGGCTATCGTTCTCAATTCATGGCGCGCCTGGCAGCCGACGGGCCCCATTCCCACGTGGAATCCCTTCCTTTTGGATGATAAGTCCAGAGATGTGAGTACTCTCCTGGAGATTGATTTCGTCCACAACGGGAATGTTTATAACTACGGATTCGAGTACAACCAACATCGCTTTCTGAAAGAGTGGCTGATCGACATAACCGGACGGGACAGGACACTCTTCCGCCGAACATCGGATGAACAAGCTACTTCAGTTCTGTTTCCTGGCCGGAATCTTCCAGACGCAAAGCAGCTTGACAATATAACGAAGCAGACAAGGGCGAACAGTCTGTTTCTCTCTTCAGCGGCCCAGTCAGGTTACCAGCCACTAACACAGATTTATATGTGGATCATCCAGCGGTTCAACTTTCTCACACCGAATGAGGTGCAGGAAAAGTCCTACACGGCTGAGTGGTGCAGTAACGAGCAGGGCAAAAATCAGGTGAGGGATATTCTCGTTTCCAGCGGAACCGGGATCGTTGACTTTGAGATTGCTGAAGAAGACAGCCAAGCCAAGCCTTTGAATAACTACGCTGCTTTTCGAGCGGCGCGGAAAGCTTCTTCAGGAGAATCGCTTCATGATCTTCCCCTTCCTCCACTGTCAAGGAAGAAAATTAAAATGGTCCATCGCGGCGAGGGCGGGAAGTTGTACCGACTTCCGTTTGAGGTTGAGTCCGCAGGGACTAAAACCTTGTTTGAGATGCTTGGGCCTATCCTGGTTGTATTGAGCAACGGCTTAGTTTTACTGATTGATGAGCTCGAGACCAGCCTGCATCCGAATTTAGCGCTTTATATCCTGAAAATGTTCAATGACCCTCATCTGAATCGACGAGGTGCTCAGTTGATCTTCGCCACGCACAGTGCAAGTCTTCTCGATACCGATTTGCTTCGTCGCGATCAGATTTGGCTTGCAGAGAAAACGGCAGAGGGCGCATCGGAGTTTGGTTCGCTTGCCGGATATAAACCGCGCAAAGGGCAGAACCTCGCTGCGGCCTATCTGAATGGTCGCTTCGGTGGCGTTCCGTTCATCGATGAAGAAGCAATTGCCGCCGCGGTTCAGCCTCAGCCTGAGTTACACGTGAGCATAGCGGCAAAGGATCGCGAGGCATAGCAATGGCTCGCCGTTCCTTCCAAAGAAAACCTTCGCAACGCGAGCAGCGAAAGCGCTTCCTGATTGTTGTGGAAGGTGCCGTCACCGAATGCAGTTACTTCAATGCCATCCGAACATCTCGAAAAATCAGCACCGCAAACATTCAGGTAGTGCCGCCGGGACCGACCTCTCCCATCGAAATAGTGAACAGAGCCGTCAGGTTGCGAGACGAGCAGAGAAGGAGCGATTCTTACGACGAAGTCTGGTGCGTCTTTGACGTGGAAGCAAAGGTCACACAACCTGCGAGAGAGGGACTCGCGGAGGCGCTCCGGAATGCGGATGAAAAAAAGATCAAAGTCGCGCTCTCCAACCCTTGCTTTGAGTTATGGTTGCTCCTGCACCACGAAGACTGCACGGCGTGGATCGCGAGCGACGCAGTGCAGAGAAGATGCTCGGAGTTGAACATCGTCACAGACAAGAAAATCCAGGACGCGACAGGTATTCTGAGCCGCCACGACGAGGCGAAACCCAGAGCAGAAAATCAGTCCCAAAGCCACAATCGGAACGGGACTACAAATCCCGCGCAAAGAAACCCTGAAACCACAGTGCATCGTCTGGTTGACGCTCTCTTCGACGCGTTTCCCCAGGAGGAAATCAGTTCTCCGCGTCACCCCTTCAGCGCGGCGAGGACTGCTTCGGCGTGGCCTTCGGGGGCTACTTTGGGGAAGATTTGGATGAGGGTCTGATCGGGGCCGATGACGAAGGTGGTGCGCTCGATGCCCCAGACTTTTTTCCCGT
>JAJZFR010000225.1:0-5660 GCA_021805265.1 Acidobacteriota bacterium
TGGCTTAACTGGAGCCGTAGACTCAGCAAAGACTACGAACTCCGCCACACCTCGGCTGAAACGATGATCCACATCGCCTTCGCTCACCTGCTACTACGACGATCTACTTAGTTTCTGGACAGGCTCTGAGAAAAAATCCAGTCAGCATGGCGATTTTGGACTACACCATTCCGGAAAATGCCATAGCCGTTGTCTGAGAGGCTATTCCCAACACAGGAAATCACTGCCCGGTAGCAGCGGTCTTCGCTTTCTCGGGAATCATCGCGGGCAGCGTCGCCGGAGCATCCAGTCCCTTCACGTAATGGTCGTACCAGGCCATCCACCGCTCGTAGCGGTCACGGATGAAGCTGGGCCGGGTGAACCCGTGAAACTGCCCCGGATAGACGATCAGTTCCGTCGGCACGTGCAGCTCCTGCAGCGTCTGGTACATCTGTTCGCCGCCTACCAGCGGCACGTTGAAGTCGTTCGTCCCACCCATGTACATCGTCGGCGTGTGCATCCGCTTGTCCGCCTCCAGCAGCGGATAGCTCAGCTTGATGTACAGGTCGCGCGCCTTCCACGGGAGGCCTAGCTCGTAGTGGTACTGGAGGATGTATTCGTCCACGCCGAAGAAGGTGAATGGCATCGCCATGCCTGCGCCGCTGATCGCCGCTTTGAAGCGATCCGTCGAGGCCGAGGTGTAGTCGGTCAGAATGCCGCCGTAGCTCCACCCGCCGATGCCCAGGTGATCCGGGTCGGCCACGCCCATCTTCACCACCTCGTCCACCGCGCCCAACAGGTCCATCACCTCCAGGTGTCCCCAGTCGGCGACAATGGCCTTGGCGTAGGCTTGTCCGCGCCCAGCGCTCCCGCGATAGTTCACGTTCATCTCGGCGTAGCCGTGCGCGGCAAACCACTGCCGTTCAAAGGCGAATCCATGCCCGTCCTGTCCGTTTGGACCGCCGTGGATGAACAGAATGGTCGGCACCTTTTCGCCCGGCTTGTAGTCAAGCGGCTTGGTCAGCAGCCCGTGCACCTCGGTTCCGTCCTTGCTGCGCGAGGTGAAGTCTTCGGTCGGGGCCAGCCGCAGCTCGCTCATCAGCGCGTCGTTGGCACCGGTCAGCTTGCGCAGCGTCGCCGACTTCGTGCTCGTGCCTTCGAGGGCAAAAATTTCTCCCAGGTGCGTATCGTCCTGATGGATGACCGCAACCTCAGCGCCTTTACAAATCATCCCCATCGTGGTGCCTTCGGCGGTCAGCAGCCGCTCCGCTCCGTCCCCACTCTGGTCCACAATCGCCGGATATTCCGACCGATCATCCGACACCAGATACAGCAGCTTCCCGTCCGGCAGAAAGCATGGCTGGCTTGCGCTGCGGTCCAGCTTCGCCGCTGGATACGTCACCTTGCCCTCCAGCGTCACCACGGCTGGCCTGGCCTGGCTATAGAGCGCCAGCGCCGCCTCAGCACCCTCGACATAGGCAATCGACTTCCCGTCCGGTGACCATGCCAGCCTGCCGCGATCCGGCCCGGCCCATGTCGTCAGCTTCTTCGCCGTCGAACCAGCCCTCGCTTCCACCACAAACACATCGCTGTTGTACGTCCGGTCGGGGTCCGCATCGTGATTGCTGGTGAACGCGATCATCGCTCCGTCCGGCGACCACACCGCGCCGCGCTCGTCCACGCCCTTGTCTGTCGTCAGCTTCTCCACCTTGCCCGTCGCCAGATCGTCCACGTACAGCGCCTGGTGTTCGTCGTCCCGCAGATACCCCTCGACATCCTCCTTGAAGTGGTAGCGATCAATCACGATCGGCAGCGGCTTCGCGGGCTTTCCTTCCTCGGTGTCCGGCCCTGCCTTCGGCTCCATGGTCAGCAGCAGCCGCTTGCTGTCTGGTGACCACGCGTAGTCGTCGATGTCCATGTCTGTCACCGCTGTCAACTGCTCCGGCTCGCCGCCCATCCGGTTCATCACCCAAACCTGCGCGCCCTTCGTCTTGCCCGGACGCGACGACAAAAAGCTGATGTACTTCCCATCCGGGCTGAACTCGGCATGGGAAGCCGGTTCCTTGCCTGTCGTCAACTGGATTGCCGCGCCGCCCGACCACGGCATCATCCAAATCTCCGAATGATTCTTGTCTTCCTTCGTGTCCATGTGGCTCACCGAGTAGAGCAGCCACGCCCCGTCCGGCGAGATCACCGGGCTGCCCACGCGCTCGATCCGCGCAAGGTCATCCAGGTTGATCGCACGTTTCCCTCCTTCAGCAGCCAATGCGGGAAGCGACAGGAGCAGGGAACAGCCAAGCGGCAAACATGCGCCGCGCATAGAGGAACGAAAACGCATCACAGAAAACATGCGCCAAGATTACATCCCGGACTACCGGCCTGCAAACAGAAAACTGCAATCCAGCGAAGCAATCTCCATCCGATCAACACGCACCATGAGTGCCTGAGATAATCTAAAGGTCAAGTAAAGGTGGTCCGGTTTGCGTCAACTTTCGTTTCGTCTCGCTCTCTACTCGGCGGTCCTCGTTGCCGTAGCGGCCATCGGCTGCAAGGCCCAGAACCCGGCTACCTCCGGCTCGACTATTCAGGACCCCACCCTGGCCCGCCACATCGAAGTCATGGTTCGCTCTCAGTTCAGCGTTCCCGGCGATTACTCCGTCACGCTTGGCCAGCGCACCCCCAGCAAGTTCCCCGGCTACGACACGCTCCGCATCACGCTCGCTCACGCCGGACGCACTACCTCGACCGACTTCCTCATCTCCACTGACAACAAGACCCTCGCGCGCCTTGAAACCTTCAACCTCGACCACATTCCCGCGCAGAACATCCCCATCGCCAATCGTCCCATCCGCGGCAATCCAGATGCGAAGGTCACCGTCATCAGCTTTGACGATCTTGAATGCCCCTTCTGCGCCGCCATGCACCGCGAGCTTTTTCCCGGCACCATGGATCGCTACAAGGACAAGGTCCGTTTCGTCTACAAGGACGATCCCCTCGTTGAAATTCATCCATGGGCCATGCACGCCGCCGTCGATGCCAACTGCATCGCCGCGCAGAACGACAAAGCCTACTGGAGCTACGTGGACTATCTCCACGCCCACGGCGACGAGGTGAGCGGCACAGACCACAACGCACAGAAAAGTTATGACGCGCTCGACCGCATCGCCCGAGATCAGGCTAAAACCTTTTCGCTCGACGCGGCCAAGCTCGATGCCTGCCTGGCCAAACAGGACGAGACCACCATCCGCGAGTCCATGCATGAGGCCGACGCGCTCGGTGTCGATGGCACGCCGTCCCTCTTCATCGATGGAGAACACATCAACGGCGCTTTGCCCGCCGAGCAGGTCTGGATCGTTATTGATCGCGCCTTGAAAGCCGCTGGCGTCGAGCCGCCTCCAGCGCCCACAGCGCCAGCTACCCAGCCCGCCAATCAGCCCGCGCCCGCAACAGCTCCCGGAAAATAGCTGCCAGCCGCGCCTTCAAAACTCGCTCTGAATTTCGTTCTCGCCTCGCGCGGGGTTTATCCTGAAGGGAGTGGTTGCGTTTTCAGACGCCGCGCCGTAGCCAGCGCGCCGCTTTCCAGCCCTGGGGGATACACGTTTGTCGTCACCGTCTTTCACCGCCAACACTCGCTCCGGATCGCTCCTCTGCTTCGCTCTGGCCTTCGCCGCTCTGGCCCTGCTCGCTGGCTGCAACCAGACCCATTCCGCTGACGTGCTCGCCACCGTCAACGGCAAGCAGATCATGGCCTCCGACGTGGATCGGCTCTACAAGGAAAACGTCGGCGATACCTCTCAGACCCCATCCCCGGAACAGGTCAGCATCGTCCGCCTCAACATCCTCCACAGCCTCATCGACGATGAAATCCTTCAGCAGCGCGCCGCCAAACTCAACCTCGTCGCCACCGACGAAGAGGTCAACGCCAAGCTCACCGATTACAAAGCCCCCTACACCGAGGAAGAGTTTAACCAGAAGCTCAAGGAAAAGAACCTCACCCTGGATGAGTTCAAGCGCGACATCCGCCGTACGCTCACCCGAAACAAACTCATCAACAAGGAAATCGAATCGAAAATCACGATCACCGACTCGGAGATCGCCAACTACTATAACCAGCACAAAAGCGAATTCAATCTCATCGAGCCGCAATATCATCTGGCGGAGATCGTCGTTACCAACCAACCCTCCGCGCAGATCAACAACCTTCAGAACAGCAAGGCGACCAGCGACGCCGACGCTAAAAAGAAGATGCAGATGATCCGCAATCACCTCGACAGCGGCGAAGAGTTTGCCTCGGTCGCCATGAGCTTTTCCGAAGACCCCTCATCGAGCAGCAACGGCGGCGATCTCGGCTTCATTCTCGAAACTCCGCTCAAGACCACTCACCCCGATGTCTACGCTGCGGTCAGCAAGCTCAAGGCTGGCGAAACCACTGAGACGCTGCCCCTCTACGTCGCCGACGGAGCCTCCAAAAAGATCGTCGGATACGCCGTCTACCAGCTCATCGAACGACGCGCCGCCGGCCAGGGGCAACTCAGCGACCCGCGCGTTCAGCAGAGCATCCGACAGCTACTCCGCGACAGCCACGCGCAGCTTCTCCAGCTCGCCTACGACGAAATGCTCCACGACGAAGCCAAGGTCCACAACTACCTCGCGGAAGATACCCTCAGGCAGGGCGCAAAGTAAGTCGCCGATAGGTCTGGATAACTCGAGGACGTGTCTCAGTAAGTCTTCCAGAAGAAGTAAGCGGCCATCGTCAGACCGATCGTGACCACCACGCCGCGCAGAAACTGCTGGTTCAGGCGCTTCGCCAGGCTGGACGACAGATACCCGCCAACCCCGCAGGTCACCATCGCCGCCAGGCAGTAGCGCCACTCCACCTTGCCGCTGAAGGCAAACAGAATACACGCCACGCCATTGGCCATTGTCGTCGAGACGACCTTCATCGCATTCATCTGGTTCAGATCGTCAAACCCGAACAGCGACAGCATCGAGATGATCAGAAACCCCGCGCCAGCCCCGAAATACCCAATGTAGAAGCACACAAACGCCGTCATCACCACCAGCGGCCAATACCGCCGATGCTCGTGCGCACGCGCGGCTGGCAGCCCGGACTGAGCGAGTTGGCGTGCCTGCTGCTGCGCCAGCTTGAGTGCCTGTTCGCTCGCGCGCTTCTGCAGTCGCTTGGTCACCGGCCCGCTGAAGGCAAAGATCAGCGCCGCCACCAGCAGCAGCCAGGGCACCAGCTTCATGAACGTCATCGCTGGCGTGTTCAGCAGCACAATCGCGCCCACCGTCCCGCCGACAAGGCCCGCCGCGCCCATTTGCGCCGCCAGTCGCTTGTGCTTCCTGACCTCCGACCAGTAACCGGCGATCGAGGTCAACTGCCCCGGCCATAAGGCCACGGTGTTCGTCGCATTCGCCTGGATCGGTCCCAGCCCGACGCTCAGCATCGCCGGAAAGCTAAGAAAAGAACCGCCCCCAGCCACCGCATTCAGCATCCCCGCCAGAAACGCCGCCACCACTACCCACGGCAGCCGCCAGTCAACCCCATGCAGCCCCGCCAGCCAACCCTCTACACTCGCAAACCATAGTCCATGCATCAGTCCCAATTGTAGCCGCCACTCGAACAGCCCCATGAACCTGCCATGAACCGATCCCGAACTTACCCCGACCGGAACCAT
>JAJZFR010000225.1:5760-11507 GCA_021805265.1 Acidobacteriota bacterium
AAATCGAGACTCACGAAAATCGGGGTGCCCCAGGTCCGGATTTTCGGACCTGGGTTTCTCGCCTTACCGTGGCCCATACGCATGCCAGAAAAAATACCCTGCCGTCACAAACCCGATCCCCGCCACCATCCGCCGCATCCACTTCTGGTTCACACGCTTGCTGTACCGCGCCGCCACGTAGCCGCCCACCGCAGCCAGCAACGCCATCTGCAGGCAGTAGCTCCACTGCACCTGTCCCTTGTAGATAAACCACGCCACAGCGATGCCGATCGACACCGCCGCCGTCACCACCTTGAGCGCATTCATCTCGTGGATGTTGGTCACCCCGCAGACCCCCAGCAGCGCCATCACCAGAAACCCGCCCCCCGCGCCAAAATAACCCACATAGCAGCTCACCACCGCCATGCCCACGATCAACCAGAAGTCCGAGCGCAGCGTCTCTGGGCTGGAGTCTTTCCGCGCCGCCAGCCATCGCCCCAGCGGCTCGCTCAACACAAACATCACCGCCGCAAACAACAGCAGCCATGGCAACAGGTACAGGAACCGCTGGTTCGGCGTTATCAGCAGCAGCCACGCCCCGGCCAGCCCCCCCACTAGAGACGCCACGCTCAGCGGCACAAGCCGCCGCCGATGCGCCCGCAGGTCCTCCCGATACGCCGCCACCGAGGTCAACTGACCCGGCCACAGCGCCACATTGTTGGTCGCCTGCGCCGAAACCGACCCCACCCCCGCGCCCTTCATCGCCTGTAACAGCGCTGGCAGTGAGAGAAACGAACCGCCCCCGGCAATCGTGTTCAGCCCGCCAGCCAGCAGCGATGCCACCGGGAGCCATAACAGCCGCAGAAAATGTAGAAAAGTTGTGCCCATGTCCCAATGTAGCGGCATCGTAGCCGAAGCGAAACAGAATTCTTCGCCCGCCCGCTCCAATATCCTCTTCGATCACCTGCGCTCGCCCTGCTACACTCGCCCTCATGCGGAATTTCAGTCAGGTCAACCCATTGCGTCCCACGCTCCCCCGTCGTCTTACACCGGCATTGGCGGCAGCCATGTTGCTTGCCGCCACACTTGCCTCTGCGCAGACGCCCCAGCCCACGCCCCCGCGCAAAGCCGCCGTGCCGACAACCGGAAACACGACCGCAAAGACAACAGCAAAGCCCACCCCCCACCGCGCAACCAGTGCAAGTCCCGCCCTGCCGCCTGGCATTCCGCGCGTCGCCGCGCCCCTCCACATCGCTTACGCCCTGCGCTTTCAGGAGATTCGCCCTGGTACTGGCTCCGTCGCCCAACCCGGTCAGGTCTACACGGTCCACTACACAGGCTGGCTCGCCTCCGACGGAACCAAGTTCGATTCCTCCTACGATCATCATGATCCGCAGCATGCCAGCGGACAGCCTATCCAGTTCATCCAGGGCAGCCATCGCGTCATCCCCGGCTGGGATACAGGCTTTCAGGCCATGCGCATCGGCGGAAAGCGCCGACTCTTCATCCCTTATCAGCTTGCCTACGGCGAAGCAGGCCGACCGCCCGTCATCCCGCCCCACTCCGACCTCATCTTTGATGTCGAACTGGTGAACGCCGAAGACTTGCCCCACACGCCCCCAATCATGCCTGGCATGAATCAGCCCTACACACCCAACGCGCCCCGCTCGCCACCCCAGCCTCACGCACCGCCCACGCCGTCCTCTCCACCCCAGCCACAGCCGCCGCCCACCCCGCCCGACCGGTAACAGAGGGCAGGGAAGCGGCAAAAGTATCCTTCGCATGACACGTTGTCGCGCCGTCTTACAAACCCGGTCACACTCCGCCAGCCTGTAAGACGGCTCGCTCGCAAACCCCGGCAAACCCACCCCCCACGTTGCTACAATCATCCTTGTACAGGAGCTCGTACAGGAGACCTCAACCGTGGGCGTCCAGGCCATCTATCCCGGCACCTTTGATCCGCCCACCAACGGGCACCTCGACCTGGTTACGCGCGGCGCGCGCCTGTTTGAACACCTCACCATCGCCATTCTTAGCAATCCCGTCAAAAATCCCCTCTTCACCGTGGACGAACGCGTCGAAATGCTCCAGGAAGCCACCCACCAGCTCGAAAACGTCTCGGTCGAGACCTTTGACGGTCTCATGGTCGATTTCGCCCGCCAGAAAAACGCCTCCGCCGTCCTCCGCGGCATCCGCGCCATCAGCGACTACGAATACGAGTTTCAAATGGCACTCATGAACCGCCGTCTCGCCCCCGAAATCGAGACCGTCTTCCTCCAGCCTGCCGGCCGCTACTCCTTCGTCAGCTCGCGCATGGTCAAAGAGGTCTTCAGCTTCGGCGGCGACGTCTCCGGCCTCGTCCCAGCCAACGTCATCAAGCGACTCAAGCGCCAGGTCAAGCGCAGCGGCTCCTCAGCGTAGGCTGGCAGCTTCCGGCAAACCCCTGCTGCGTAGGACAAACCAACCCTCGTAATACACGCGTATACCCGGTTTCGGCGCGCCTCCCACGCGCCCGCCGGTCCCATCCGCCCAGCCAGGGGCTTCATTTCCCCTCTGCAACCCAAGCACAAGTAAGACAGATTTCCCATGGAATACAGCTCGCCAACCCCTTGCCGTCGAATGTAAGACACGCGTATTCCAAATGTAAGACCCGTGTAAGACAAAAGTAAGACGCCTGTCCTACCCATCCACCCAACTCCGCCTCGCGTCCTACCCCCGTCAGACTTCTGTCCCACGCCCGTCCCACGTTTCCCTCCCAGTCCCGCGCGAACGCATTCCATCCCCTGCAAAACCACCCGCCAACCCTCCCCACGCCCCCAAACCCTCGCGAGACCGCCCGCTCACTTTGTCACACACACCCAAATCTGTAAAACTATCTCAGACATGCTCTCCACCGAACCCACCCCCTCCGTCATCCGCGCCCCCTTTGCCGACCGCATCGGACGCATCGAAGTCTCCGCCACCATGGCCGTCGCCGCCGAGGCTACCAAACTCCGCGCCCAGGGCGCGCACCTCATTGACTTCGGCGCCGGCGAGCCGCACTTTCCCACCCCCCAGCACATCAAGGACGCCGCCATCGAGGCCATTCAGGCCAACTTCACACGCTACACCGTGGTTCCCGGCATCCCGGACGTCCGCAAGGCCATCGTTGACCGCCACGCCGCAGACTTCGGCTCCGACTACGCCATTGACGAAGCCATCTTCACCCCCGGCGGAAAGCTCGCCCTCTTCAATACCATTCAGGTCCTCATCGAAGACGGCGATGAGGTCATCCTCCCCGTGCCCTACTGGGTCAGCTTCAAGGACATCATCCAGTACGCGGGCGGCAAGGTCGTCTTCCTCGAAACCGACGAAACCCAGGACTTCCGCATCACCGCCGAGGCGATCGAACAGGCAATTACCCCGCGCACCAGGGCCATCATCCTCAACTCGCCCTCGAACCCGGCTGGCTCCGTCGTCTCAGCGGGAGACCTTGAACGCATCGTCCGCCTCGCCCACGAGCGCGGCATCTATCTCCTGCTCGACGAGTGCTACGTCTATCTCAACTACGAGGGCACGCCGGTCTCCGGGGGCAGCTTCCAGTGGGCCAAGGATCACCTCATCATCCTCGGTTCGCTCTCCAAAACCTACTCGATGACTGGCTGGCGCGCGGGGTATGCCCTGGCCCCGAAAGCCATCACCGCAAATCTCTCGAAGCTCCAGTCGCAATCCACCTCGAACGCCACCAGCTTCGTCCAGAAGGGCGCTATCGCCGCTCTGGCAGGCTCGCAGCAGTGCGTCACCGAATTCCGCGCCGAGTTCCTCACCCTCCGCGACTATATCCTGGAGCGCGTCCGCGCCATCCCCAATGTCACCTGTACTACGCCGGGCGGCGCGTTCTACGTTTATCCCAACTTCTCGTATTACATCGGAAAGAGCGGCATACGCTCGGCCACCGAACTCGCCACCCGTCTCCTCCACGATGCCCACGTCGTCGCCGTCCCCGGAGAGGCATTCGGAACTCCCCACCACATCCGGCTCTCCTACCCCGTTACCCGCGAAACCATCGACGAAGGCGTCCGACGCATTGGAGAATTCCTCGCCAAACTCGAGTAGCCACGCGCTTGTTGTGCAATTCCTGCTTGGCAATCCTCGTTTCCATGGGTTACGATAGCGCTTCCATGTCTCAAGAGATCGATTTCCGGCCTGTCATTCTCGCTGGCGGCAGCGGCACACGCTTCTGGCCGCGCTCCCGCCGCGCTCACGCCAAACAGGTGCTCGCCCTCGACGGTGACCGCTCCATGCTCCAGCAGACGGTCGAGCGCCTCAGCCCGCTGGCCTCGCCAGACCGGGTCTGGGTCATCACCAACGAGTTGCTCTCCGCAGAAATCCAATCCCAGCTCGACGGCGTCCCCGCAGCCCAGATCGTCGAGGAGCCAGCCGCCCGCAACACCGCTCCAGCCTGTGGCCTGGCCGCCTTCCTGATCGAGCGCTCGAACCCGCAGGCCATCATTGGCGTCTTTCCATCCGACCACGTCATTGGTGACGAGCCGCGTTTCCTCAAACGCATCGAGCAGGGAATCCGGCTTGCCGCCTCGGGCGATGTCATGGTCGTCCTCGGCATCGAGCCGTCCCGCCCCGAAACCGGCTACGGATACATCGAAACCGGCGATCCCGCCACTGGTTCGGCAGCCACCGGCAGCGCCAGTCAGCCAGCTCTCCACGTCAAACGCTTCACCGAAAAGCCCAGCGCCCACCGTGCTCAGCATTTCCTCACCGCGGGAAACTACTACTGGAACTCCGGCATGTTCCTCTGGTCCGCTCGCACGCTCGCCAACGCGGTCCGTGAACACCTGCCGGAAACCGCTCCGCTGCTCGAACAGATCGCCGCCGCCTATGGCACTCCGCGCTTCGGGTCCGTCTTCGCCGAGCTATACCCACGCTGCGAGAACATCTCGGTTGACTACGCCATCCTCGAGCCGCGCTCCGCCAAAGGAGAACATCTCTCCGGACTCTTCTGTCTGCCCTCCGAGTTTGCCTGGAATGATCTCGGCTCCTGGGAGTCGCTCTACGACTTCCAGCTCGCCACCCGCTCCCGCGGAGATGAAGACGGCAATGTCGCCGAAACCCAGGGTCTGGTCACCCTCCAGGCACAGAACAACTACGTTTACAGCCCTGGAAAGCTGGTCGCGCTGGTCGGCGTTGAAAACCTCGTCATCGTCGAAACCGAGGACGCCATCCTCATCGCCCACCGCTCCCAGTCTCAGGAGGTCGGAAAAGTTGTCAAGGAACTCTCCGCCTCCGGACGCACCGGCCTCATTTAGCCCTGCCCTGCCCTGCCCCGCTCACCGCCGTGGCGCATTTTGATCCTCTCAATACCACCGCGCTCAAAGACGATATACTTCGGTCAGGAATGCTACGTCGCGTCACAGGTCCGCTGTTGCTGCTTTTGCTGATCAGCCTTCAGGCATCGGCATCCCTTTGCGGCGTGCGCTGCGCGACAAAGAACCCTGCGCCTGAGTCCGGGGCAAGGATGAGCTGTTGCCCGCAGAGGACCTCTCCTGCGAAAGCGTCTCTCGGGATGGTGGTTCCGTCGTCACCCTCCCAGCCGTGCTCAAGCCCTCTCTGCGCAACCAACTGGTCGCTCGCGAACCAGAATGCCGCAGACTTGACCCGTACAGCCGACGGTCTCTCAAAATCCGGGGACAGGTCGAAATCGCTTCAATGGCCGGCCATTGTCGATGGACGGCCAGGCCTGCTCGTTTTGCGGCCATTCAAGCCCGGATCAA
>JAJZFR010000088.1 GCA_021805265.1 Acidobacteriota bacterium
CGGGCACGGCGCACCTGGAGCTGCCTGGGTTGCGGAGCGGGAATCCCTGGGTGCAGGCGTTCCTGTGGATACGCGGAAATACGCCGGAGGATGCGTATTTTGCGCTCGATCCGCGCTATCTGGAGGCGGCGGGCGAGGACTTCCACGGCTTCCGGGCGCTGAGCGAGCGCAGTGCGCTGGCCGATGGGGTGAAGGATACGGCGGTTTGTACCCAGGTGCCGGAGCTGGCCGATGTGTGGCTGCGACAGACGCGGGCCCAGGCGGGGTTCGAGCATTTTGGTTTCGAGGATTTCGAGCGGCTAAAGCGGGAGTTTGGCGTGGATTGGGTGTTGGTGCGGTATCCGGCGGCGCCGAGTCTGGATTGCCGGTGGCACAACGGGCTGCTCACGGTTTGCCGCATTCCGTAGTCCAACGGCAGGCGTGGATTTTCGGGGTTCATTCTGTCTTCATCCAAGCGGACGCCGCCCAAGGGAATCAACAAAATACCGGTGGTTTGTCTATAAAGATGCAACGCGAACGGCTTCAAGTTCGCTTTCGGGATGAACCGCGTCGTATCATAAAAGGAGTTCGGTGTATGAGTTCGGTCAAGTTGTGGAAAGAGCGCTCAAGGCAAGGATTCAGTCTCTGGAATGATTAACGACAAAAAAGTTATCGTCGTGCTTCCCGCGTACAACGCGGAGAAGACGTTGAAGCGGACCATCCAGGAGATTCCGAGTACGGTGGATGACTGCATTCTGGTGGACGACAACAGCACGGACAGGACGGCGACGTTGGCTGCGCGGCTGGGGTTGCAGGTGCATAGGCACGAGCAGAATCGCGGGTACGGCGGGAACCAGAAGACGTGTTATCGCGCGGCGCTGGACGCGGGCGCGGACATTGTGGTGATGGTGCATCCGGATTATCAGTATTCGCCGCTGCTGGTGGAGCCGATGGCCAACATGATCGCCTATGGCTTGTACGACATTGTGCTGGCGTCGCGGATATTGGGCGGCGGCGCGCTGAAGGGCGGGATGCCGCGGCACAAATACATTTCCAACCGGGTGCTGACGCTGATCCAGAACCTGGCGCTGGGGGCGAAGCTGTCGGAGTATCACACGGGCTTCCGCGCCTATAGCCGCGACCTGCTGCTGTCGTTGCCGCTCGAAGCGAATTCGGAGGATTTTGTCTTCGACAATCAGCTTCTGGCGCAGTGTATCTACCTGGGCGCACGGGTGGGTGAGCTTTCCTGCCCGACACGATATTTTCCCGAGGCGTCGTCGATCAATCTTCGCCGCAGCATTGTCTACGGGCTGGGAGTTCTGCAGACGACAGCGGATTGCGTGGCGGCGCGCACGGGACTCTACCGGAAACCAATCTTCGACTTTCCTCCCCTCCAGCTCAAGCAGCAGAGTCAGTCGATTGCGCAGATGCTGGAGGAGATTCGGTGACCGATTCGAAGCGCCTCCCGCTGCTCCGCCTGGTGGGACTCACATTGGCCGCCTTCCTGATTCACGGCTACCACCTGGGAGTGGAAGACGCGGAGATTTATATTCCTGCGGCGAAGAAGCTGCTGAATCTGCGGCTGTATCCCTTTGGCGACGAGTTTTTCCTTTCGCATGCCCATCTTTCGCTGTTCAGCCCGATTCTGGCGTGGACGGCGCGGCTGAGCCATCTGTCCATGGACTGGACGATTCTGGGGTGGTATCTGGTGACGCTGTTTGCCATGCTGGCGGCGTGCTGGCAGTTGGCGTTGGCGTGCTTCGAGTCGCCGCGCGCGCGCTGGTGCTCGCTGCTGGTGATGACGTCGGTGCTGGCCATGCCGGCGACCAACACCGGGCTGCTGCTGATGGACCCTTACCTGACGGCGCGCTCGCTTTCGACGCCGCTGACGCTGTTTGCGCTGGCAGCGCTGCTCGAAGCGAGGTACGTGCGGGCCGCGATCCTGATCTGCCTGGTTGGCTCGATCCATCCGCAGATGGTGGCCTATCTGCTGTTCCTGACGGCGCTGTTGTGGGTGCATGCGCGGGCCAAGCGAACGGTCGAGCAGCCCGTGCCGGTGCTGGCGTCGTTCGCGCTGCTATTGCCGGATGGTTTTCGCCTGGCTCCGGCGAGCGGGCCGTATCGCGAGGCGCTGTATTCACGGGACTACTTCTTTCTGTACAACTGGACGTGGTACCACTGGCTGGGGATGGTGGCTCCGCTGGCGATTCTGGCCTGCTTCTGGAAGTTCAAGCTGCGGGGAACGCGCCCGGCCTTCGAGCGATTGAGCTTCATCATGATTCCGTTCGGGGTGATCTCGATTGTGGCGGCGATGGTGCTGGCCAGCTCGACTTCGTTCGAGATGTTTGCGCGGCTGCAACCGCTGCGCACGTTTCACTTGATCACGGTGGTGTTTGTGGTTTTGCTGGCCGGGGTCTTTGGCGAGTATGCGGCGCGGCGTCGGCTGTGGGCGATTGCGGCGCTGGTGGTGCCGCTCGCGGCGGGGATGTTCTGGATTGCGCGGGCTACGTATCCGAACAGCCCGCAGGTGGAGCTGCCGGGAGTGGCGACGACGAATCCCTGGATCAATGCGCTGCTGTGGATTCGCGGGAACACGCCCGAGGACGCGGTCTTTGCCGTCGATGCGCGCTACTTCAAAGACCCGCCGACCGATGTTCATGGCTTCCGCGCCATCGCCGAGCGGTCTTCGCTGGCGGATTTTTACAAGGACAGCGGGGTGGTTTCGCTGTTTCCCGATCTGGCCGTCGAGTGGAAGCAGATGAACACGGCGACCGAGGGTCTGAATCACTTTACCGCGGGCGACTTCGAGC
>JAJZFR010000139.1 GCA_021805265.1 Acidobacteriota bacterium
CATATTCTGGGGCCGGGCGCGACCGAGATGGTGGCCGAGGCGGTTGTTGCGATGGAGCTGGAGGCGACGGTGGAGGACCTGATGTTCAGCATTCATGCGCATCCCACCCTGGCCGAGGCGATGCTTGACGCTTATGCGGCGGTCGAGGGAATGGCGATCAACGCTTGACCCTCTCGCTGCGCATCCACTAGGCTGACCCATGCCGGAGCGCAAGCGACCTCAGATACAGCGAAAGAATTGAAGTCCCTTATGACTAGACACAGCAACGCCCGCTTCGCCGGGCAAATCAGTCGCTTTTTCTTTGCCGCTTACCTGGTGCTCGTCGCAGCCGTCGTAGCCCATGCGCAGGACGCGCCAGGTGGCCCCGACCTGCCCGCGCCGCCGCCGCCCTTGCACTCGATCGAGGACCTGAACCTGCTGGCGGGCGACGCTTCGATACCGCCTTTCTCGGACAGCATGGTGAATCCGAGGGGAGGGTTTCGGCAGTCTCTCTACAGCAAGGGATTGGCGCTGCGCCTCATCACACAGTTGCAATATGCGCAGAACACTCTGGCTGCGCCGGTCGCGCCGGACGCCCAGGTGTATATCGGCCAGCATCCTTACGAAGGCGTCAATGCGGTGTCGAACCTGGTCTCGGATCTTCGCCAGTTGCACCTGAAGCGGGCGCAGCTATTCCTGGGCGGGGTCTGGAACTGGGCAAGCTGGAATCCCGCCGGGCCAAAAGCCTTTCAGCTTTGGAACATGTATTTCTACAAGGGATGGGGCCGAGATCGCGTCCAGATGAAGGCGGGCTACATCTCGATGAATCTCGAATTTGTGGGGCTGTATGTGGGCGGATCGACGGCGACCGGCGGGCAGGGGGTTTATACCGTTCTTCCTTACGAGGTGGGAATGTCGTACTTTCCGCTTACCGCGCCAGCCGCCATTCTGCGGGTGAAAGGGCCGGACCATCTCTACCTGAAGTCTGCCGCGCAGCGCAGCATCGATCCCGGCGGCGGGCCGGTCGAGGTGGCACGCAATCGCACGGGCTTTCGCTTTGCGCCGCACGGGGACAAGCTGGTGCTCATCAACGAAGGCGGTTACCTGCGGGATGCGGCCAGGGATGCTCATGAGACGTGGTTTCGCGCGGGCTACCTGTACAACACGACCAGCTACAAAAACCTGGCTACGAGTCAGAGCGAGTCTGGCAATTATTGCGGATACGCGCTGCTGGACCATGAGTTGCTGCGGTCCAGTCTTGAACATCCCGATCATGGACTCTATGCGGGCGGTTCGTTCATGACCGTTCCCGACGCCCTCAATCCCTACTCGCGTTACTATGAAGCGCGGCTCTACAAGGAAGCGCCTGTGGAACGCCGGCCAGCCGATCTGCTTTCTTTCGTCGCCGGGCACACCAGCTACAGCCGGCTCGATACCAACAGCCTGGTTGCGCAGGGAAAGACGGTCTGGCGGAGCGAAACCGCGCTGACCGGCAGCTACGCGGTGCATGTTTCTCCGGGCAACTTTCTGGGTATCGGGATGAGCTACCTGTACGGACCTGCGATCACGCCGCGCGTCTCGAACGGGCTTACTTTTCTCGCTTCGTGGACGGCCTATTTTTAGTAGCGCGCAAGGACGGGTTTCTCGTCTCTACCGGGGCGGACGGCTCTGGCCCGGCGGCTTCGATTCGCCGGGTTGCGTCTGGCCCTGATAGATGATCTTGAAATCGGAGCCGAACTGTTTGTAGTCGGTGTACTTGACGGTCTGGCGAATGTGAACGTCCTGGCTGAGGTAGCCGTTGCCGCCCGAGAAATGGAGGATGCCCTCGGCTTTGGTGTAGGTGGGGAACCAGTACTTTCCATCTACCTGCTGGCGATAGGTGGTGAAGGGCGGCGAGAGGTCTTCGTGGCCCTTGCGGGTGTCGTCGGGGACGTTCTTGGCGTTGGTGATGACGATCTGCATGTCTTCGGAATCGACCCAGATTCGGCCCTTGAGGTAGCGCTTGCCCTTGACCATGACCTTGGGGCCGACATCGAAGACGTAACAGAGCACATCGTCAACATTTTCCCTGCCGACGTAGTCTACGTTGTATTGGCCGACATCTTCAGCGGTGAGGACGAAGGGCAGGCGCTGCTGAATATCCTGAAAGTCGGCGGGCGACATCATGATGCGGACGAGGGAGTTCTGGGGCGCGTAGACGACGCGCTCGGCGCGCTTGCCGTCGGGATCAAACGTAACGTCATCGACCTCGTAGTATTGGCCATCGACCTTGTTGTCTTCATCGATGGTCTGCACAGTGACGGTGCGGCGATAGGTGTAGTGGTTGAGCGCCTGGCGAAACTCGGATTCCTTTTCGGTGAACTGCCGGATGATCTGCTCGGGCGGGATGGGCGGCGGGGTAAGGTCCATGGGTCCGAAGCCGGAGTCGAGCGGCATGGGGGTGTAGCTTTCGTCGCCGGACTTGTCTTTTTTTGTACCCGTGGCGGCGGCAGTGTGGAGCGCGAGCACGGACAGAAGCAGAGAGGCGGCCAGCGCCAGGATGCCGCTCGAGGCCAGGCTGGCGCGGCAGCGGGCAGAGCGGAACAGGCGACGGGAGGGAAAAAGGCGCGGCACAGAGGAACCTCGAGGGACGCTGGCCCGAAATGGGGAGCCTGTTACAACTTTAGACGCATTTCCCTTCCGCGCGGTAGTCGGGAACATGTATGTTGGGGCTTTTCAACCTGTTGCAGTATCTGGAAGTTAAGCCTTTTGTGATCGTTACCAGGCGCAGTTTTACGGGGTTAGCCTGGTCACCA
>JAJZFR010000370.1 GCA_021805265.1 Acidobacteriota bacterium
CTGTAGGGATTGGGCACCACTGTTGGGTCAAATTGCTGGTTGAGCTTGCTGTTTGAGCGGGGGACGCCTTGTTGAAGCGAACGTTGGATGTGGTTCTTTCTGTATTTTTGCTGGTTGCGCTTGGTCCTTTACTTGCTTTGGTCTGGGTTCTGGTGCGTGTGACGTCGCCTGGCCCTGCCCTGTTCCGACAGTATCGAGTGGGTCGCAACTTTACGCCGTTCGAGTTGGTGAAATTCCGGACGATGGGCCATGCGCAGGCGGGCCTGGCGTATACGCTGGGGGCTGATCCGCGGATCACGGGATTGGGCAAATGGCTGCGGCGGACGAAGATCGATGAGCTGCCGCAGTTGTGGAATGTGCTGCGGGGCGAGATGAGCCTGGTGGGTCCGCGCCCTGTGATTCCGGAGCTGGTGGCGGAGTTTGTAAGCGATTACCGCTCGTTGCTGGTGGCGCGTCCGGGGTTGACGGATCCGGCATCCCTCAAATACAGCCAGGAAGCGTGGATTTTGATGCGGGCACGGGATCCGATCGGTTATTTCAAGCACGTGGTGACGCCGGACAAGCTGCAAATCTCTCTGGATTATCAGCGGAAGGCGGGTTTCTGGAGCGATCTGGTGATTCTGGCGACGACGGTGATGATCTGTATTTTCCCGGCGCTGAGCCGAATGTACGGGAAGGCTGCCGAGTATGTTGCCCAGGAAGACGCGGGACTTGGACTGATGCGCGGCGGGGCTTTGCGGAAGCCGATGCATCATGTGGGAGCGGGTCTGGAGGATTACACCGGTCCGATGACCGCTTCGCCGTGGAATGTGTTGCCGAGCGCGCTGTATAGCAAGCAAACGGCACTGAAAAAGGCAAGCGGTCGGAGATTTCATCTTTAGTGACGGGTAGTCAGCGGGTAGTATGAGGACATTCGTGACGAGGTGAGCGGATGTCCACGCTGTATGTTCCCGAACTGATGCTGTTGGAGGGCCTGGCGCGGAGTGGCGTCGGGCTGCTGGTGGATGGCCGGGGCTTGGTCGAGGGCGTGATCGAGGGCGTGGTCGGGGCCGGCTCGGTTTCCGCAGAGGTAACGATCGAACGAATGCCTGGGCGCATCCTGCTGCCTGGGTTGGCCAATGCGCATTCCCATGGATTTCAGCGTCTGTTTCGCGGGCGCGCGGAGGGTCGCGCGGTTGGCGGGGACACGTTCTGGACGTGGCGGGAGCAGATGTACCGCGCGGCGGCCTTTGTGAGGCCGGAAGATATGTATGACGTGGCGCGAGCGGTGTATCTGGAGATGGTGCAGGCGGGGATTACGGTGGTGGGGGAGTTTCACTACCTGCATCGGGACCAGGATGGCCGGGCGTACTTGGACGGAAATCTGCTGAGTGAAACGATGATTCGTGCGGCGCGGTCGGTGGGGCTGCGGATATGCTTGCTGCGCTCGGGGTATTTTCGAGCGGGGTTTGAGCGAGCGCCTCATGCGGGGCAGGCGCGGTTTTATGAGCAGCCGGAGGAGTATCTGGAGAATCTGGGCGCGTTGGCGGAGCGCTATCGAGGGACGGACGGGGTGAGCGTGGGCGCGGCTCCGCACAGCATCCGGGCGGTGCCTCTGGAGGCGATGGAGCGGATTGTCGGGTGGGCGCGGGAGCATGGGGATCTGCCGGTGCACTTGCATATCTCGGAGCAGGTGGGGGAGAACGCTGCGTGCTTGGCGGAGTATGGGCAGACGCCGGTGGCGCTGCTGGCAGGGCGGGGATTGCTGGATGGACGAACGACGCTGATTCATGGGATTCACCTGAGCGAGGGGGAGTTCGCGCAGGTGGCGGGGTCTGGAGCGACGATCTGTAGCTGCCCGACGACGGAGCGGAATCTTGGAGATGGGATATTTCCGGCGGAGATTGCCGCGCGGCTGGGGATTCCGGTGGCGCTGGGCACGGACAGCCAGGCGCAGATCGATCCGTTCGACGATGCGCGGGAACTGGAGTATCACCTGCGGCTGCGGGACCAGCAGCGGGGAATTCTGGACGGGGTGGTACGCGAGGGATGGAAGAGCCGCGACGGGATCGGGGCCGCGCTGCTGCAGTCGGCGACGAGCAGGGGCTATGCCGCGCTGGGGGTGAATGGCGGCTCGCTGCGTGCGGGCGAGGCTGCGGACTTCCTCACCCTGGATGTGGAGGATATGGCGCTGCTGGGCGCGGAGAGCGAAGGGCTGGCCGAACAGGTGATCTTTGCCGGCTCGCGGGCGGCGGTGCGCGAGGTTTTTGTGCAGGGGAAGTGCGTTTTGCGGGATGGCGAGCATCCCAAGGCAGTGGAGATCAAGATGCACTATCGGGCTGTGCAGGATCGCTATCAGGCTGTGCAGGCTCGCTATCGCGGCGCAATCAGCAACGGAGGGAAGTAGATGACGACAGCAGTGGAGACGATACGGGCACCGCGGGGGAGCCAGTTGAACTGCCGCGGATGGCAGCAGGAGGGCGCGCTGCGCTGCCTGATGAACAATCTCGACCCGGAGGTAGCGGAACGTCCGCAGGACCTGGTGGTGTACGGCGGGATCGGCAAGGCGGCGCGGAACTGGGAGAGCTATCACGCGATCGTGCGGGAGCTGAAGTCGCTGGGGGATGAGGAGACGCTGCTGATCCAGTCGGGCAAGCCGGTGGCGGTGTTCCCGACGCACGAGATGGCTCCGCGAGTGATCCTGGCGAACTCGAACCTGGTGGGGAAGTGGGCGAACTGGGATCACTTTCACGAGCTGGACCGCAAGGGACTGATGATGTATGGGCAGATGACGGCGGGGAGCTGGATTTATATCGGCACACAGGGGATTCTGCAGGGGACGTTTCAGACCTTTGCGGCGCTGGCGGATCGGCACTTCGGGGGAACGCTGAAGGGTCGGCTGGTGGTGACGGGCGGAGTGGGCGGGATGGGCGGCGCGCAGCCGCTGGCGGTGACGCTGAACGACGGGGTGGTGCTGGCGATCGACTGTGATCGGAGCCGGATCGAGCGGCGGGTGGAGACGCGCTACTGTGACACTCTGACCGAGAATCTGGACGAGGCGCTGGCGCTCTGCGAGGCGGCGCGGCGGGAGGGACGGGCGCTTTCCGTGGGACTGGTGGGCAACTGCGCCGAGGTGTTGCCGGAGCTGGTGCGGCGCGGGGTGGTAGTGGACGTGGTGACGGACCAGACCAGCGCGCACGATCCACTGAACGGGTATATTCCGCTGGGGCATTCGCTGGCCGAGGCGGAAGAGTTGCGCGGGCGGGATGCGGCAACGTATACGAGGCTCTCGACCGAGGCAATGGCGGTGCATGTGAACGCGATGCTGGAGATGCAGCGGGCGGGCGCGATTGCCTTCGATTACGGGAACAATATCCGGCGATTTGCGGCGGACGCGGGTTGTGTGGATGCGTTCAAGATTCCGGGGTTTGTGCCGGAGTATATTCGGCCGCTGTTTTGCGAGGGGTCGGGGCCGTTTCGGTGGGTGGCGCTTTCGGGCGATCCGGCGGACATAGAGCGGACGGACCGGCTGGCGCTCGAGCTGTTTCCGCACAACGAGATTTTGAACCGGTGGATGCGGCTTTCGCGAAACCGTTTTGCGTTCCAGGGGCTGCCGGCGCGGATCTGCTGGCTGGGTTATGGCGAGCGCGCGGAGATGGGCGAGGCGATGAACGAGCTGGTGAGAAAGGGCGAGCTAACGGCCCCGGTTGCGATTGGTCGGGACCATCTGGATACCGGTTCGGTAGCCAGCCCCTACCGGGAGACGGAGCGGATGCTGGATGGATCGGACGCAGTGGCTGACTGGCCGATTTTGAATGCGTTGCTGAATACGGCGAGCGGGGCAAGCTGGGTGAGCTTTCATCACGGGGGCGGAGTGGGGATGGGGTATTCGCTGCACGCCGGGCAGGTAACGGTGGCGGATGGGTCAGCGAATGCGCGGAAGCGGATCAGCCGTGTGCTGAACAACGATCCGGGGCTGGGGGTGGTGCGTCACGCGGATGCGGGCTATGAGATTGCCCAGCGGACGGCTGCGGAGCGTGGGATCCGGATGCCGATGCTGAAGCGATGAGGACAGAGATGGACAAGCAGGAAGCCCGGCTGGCGATCGTGAATATCGGGCAGCTTGCGACGCTGGCCGGGCCACGGCGGGCGCGAGTTGGCGCGGAGATGCGCGAGCTTGGTCTGGTTGCCGATGGCGCAGTTCTGGTGGAGTCAGGACGCATCGCGGCGGCTGGGCGGAGAAGCGAGCTGCGGGCTGAGATTGACCGCGCCGATGCGGTGGTGGACGCGGAGGGCGGGCTGGTGACGCCGGGGTTTGTGGATGCGCATACGCACCTGGTCTTTGCGGGCAATCGCGCGGGGGAGTATGAGCAGCGGATCGCGGGGGTGAGCTACCAGGAGATCGCGGCGGCGGGGGGTGGGATTCAATCGACGGTGGCGCTGACGCGGCGGGCTACGGAGGCTGCGTTGCTGGTAGAGGCGCGGCGGCATCGGGACTGGATGCTGCGCGGGGGGACGACGACTGCCGAGGCGAAGTCGGGCTATGGGCTGGAGCGGGAGACGGAGCTGAGGCAACTGCGGGTGGTTGCGGCGCTCGAGGCCGAGGGGCCGGTGCGGATGGTTCCGACGCTGCTGGCGGCCCACACGGTGCCGAAGGAGTTTGCCGGGCGACGAGGCGAGTATGTGCGGTGGGTTGCCGAGGAGCTTGTGCCGGAGGTTGCCGGGCTGGGGTTGGCGCGGTACTGCGATGCGTTCTGCGATGACCATGCATTCACGGTCGAGGAGACGCGGGTGGTGCTCGAGGCGGCGAAGCAGTGTGGGCTGGGGCTGCGGCTCCATGCGGAGCAGTTTCGTCCGGGGACGGGCGCGGAGCTTGCAGCGGAGCTGGGCGCGGCGACGGCGGATCACCTGGAGATGGTGACGGAAGCGGGTTTGATTGGTCTGCGCGAGGCTGGAGTGCAGCCGGTGCTGCTGCCAGCGTCAGTGTTTTGCCTGTCGCGCGCCGAGTACCCTCCGGCGCGACGGATGATCGAGATGGGGCTGGGCGTGGTTTTGGCGACGGACTTCAATCCTGGCTCCGCGCCCGCGCCGTCGATGGCCTTTGCCATGTCTCTGGGGTGCCTGGCGATGAGAATGCTGCCGTCGGAGGCGTTGGTGGCGGCGACGATCAATGCGGCGTACAGCGTGGGGATGGGCGGGGATGTGGGTTCTATCGAGGTGGGCAAACGGGCGGATTTTCTGGTGCACGAGTGCGGGGATTATCGCGAGCTGGCGTATTTTGCGGCGGCTCCGTTGTGCCCGCGGGTTTGGATAGGCGGGCGTGAGGTGACGCTTTGAAAGCAGTAGAGATACTCGAACGGCTGGTGGCGATGCCGACGGCGTCTTCGGAGTCGAACCTGCCGCTGATCCGGTGGGTTGCGGAGCGGCTGAGCGCGGCGGGATGGGCGAGTCGGGTTTTCGAGTATTCGGATGAGCGGGGGGTTACGAAGGCCAACCTGGTGGCTCACCCGGCGGGTTGCGGGGATCTGGATCATTTGGACCGGATGGAACTGGGTTTTATCTGCCATACGGATACGGTGCCGGCGAGGAAGGAATGGACGGACGCGCATCGGCTGATCGAGCGGGATGGCCACCTGCTTGGGCTGGGCGCGTGTGATGTGAAGGGCGCGCTGGCGTGCTTTCTGGCTGCAGCGGTCGCGGGAGTGGACAGGGGAGTTGGGCTGATCCTGACGGCGGAGGAAGAGATTGGCTGCAAGGGGATGGAGGAGTTATTGAAGGCTCTGCCGGAACTGCGGATGAAGGCTGCGCTGGTAAGCGAGCCGACCTCGCTGCGGGCGGGGGTAGCGGGCAAAGGATATGGGTTGGCACGGGTGACGGTCGAGGGCAGGGAAGCGCACTCGGCGTTTCCGCAGCAGGGTGTTTCGGCGATTTACGCGGCGGCGCGGCTGATTGCGAGGCTGGAGCGGGAGTTGGCGCAGGACGCCTCGGTGTCGGAAGATTTACTGTTTGATCCGCCGTGGACGACGTGGAATATCGGCACGATCGCGGGGGGGAGCGCGAAAAATATCATTCCGGGCGAGTGCAGCTTTCTGGTGGAGTGGCGGGCCTTGCCGGGCGAGCGGGCGGGAGCCGTGGCGGAGCGGCTGAAGGGCGTGGTTGCCGATTTCGGGCAGAGGACGCCGGAGGTGAGGGTTGCCGTGGAGGTGCTGCGGGATGAGGCGGGATTTGGGCGGGTCGAGCTGGATGGGCGGGGCGTGCTGGAAGCGCGGCTGGCCGGGCTGCTGGATGGGACGCCGGTGGGGATCAGCTTTGGCTCGGAGGCGAGCCGCGTGGCGGGGATTGCGGACGAGGTGATGGTGGTGGGGCCGGGCGATATGCGGACGGCGCACAGTGATCGTGAGAGGGTTCCCATGGAGGAGTTGGAAAAGTGGACGGCGGTGTTGGGCGAGTTGTTGTGTGGCGCCAGTTGAGATTTTTCCAATCTTCTGAAGAGTTGATTTGGTCTTATTCATGCCCTTGAAGATTGCATCGATCTGGTTGCAGATATTGGAAGTGGGAATGTCTGCGCGGATTTGGCAGCGAGGCCAAGCCAGCGGAGATTAGCCAGACGGATGAGATGGGCTAAGCCAGTGAGGCTCTGGCAGCAAGGAGGCCGACCGATGCATATTGGCGGGATTCAACAACACGCGCTGGTGCATGGCGGGGACGCGAGCAGCGCGGCGCGTCGGACAGAGCGGGAGGCTGGCTCCGGTGTGAAGAAGAAGGCGGCCAGCGGTTACGCGGGAGTGGAGACGGAAGCGAGCGGCGAGAGCCAGTGGATGGTTTCGGCGTGGAAGGGTGACTCGGGATCGCGCGAAGGCGGCCAGGCGAGCGGGCAGGCGGGCGGGCAGGCGGAGGCCACGGCTGGGGGCGCGGGAAAAGTTGGTCAACCCTTTGAGCCAATGACTTCGTCGCGGCAGAATGGACTGGGCGAGGCAACGGGGAAGCGTGTGTCTTACTGGGCGTGAGGCTGGGTTGAGCCTGGGGGTGTAGGTGGCCCACATATCCCAGGCCGCTTTTGCCCGGTCCATGTGGGAGCAATCTCCCGCCACTCACCCCCGACACACCGCCAAAATCTCTTCCCCATACTTGTCCGTCTTCGCCGGACCCATCCCCGCAACCGCTCCCAGCGCTGCCAGATTCCTCGGCGCAGCTTCCGCAATCCCGCGCAGCGTCCGGTCATGCAGCACCATGAACGCCGGTATTCGCAGGCGCTTCGCCACTTCTCCCCGCCACTCCTTGAGCGCCTTTTCCAGCTCCAGCCCCGATGCGGAAAGCTCGACAGCCTGCGCCGCGCTTCGCGAGTCCTTCGACGAACCGGACCGCGCGACCTTCCCCCCACGCTGATTCCCCGCCCGTTGACTCGTCGTCTGTTGATTCGATCCAGGAACCTTCAGCTTCGTTTGCGTCGCCGCTCCCGAGCTCCCGCCCGGCATCAGAATCTCCAGGTCATCCCCCGGCTCCACGCGCTCGCCCTGCTCGGTCAGGGAAGCCTTGCGAAAGAGAATCGTCTCCCCATCCTTCACCCACTCCGCGTCCTCGACCACCAGCAACTCCGCCCGCGCCAGCGCCGCCAGATACACGTCCAGATCTTTCCGCGTAATCCCGCCGCCAAGCTCGCTTGCCAGCCGGCTCAGGCTCTTTCCCGTCGAGTTGCGCAGCGCATCCAGAATTCCCCGCAGCGTGTGTTCTTCCCCGCGTGTCATCGGGCGCATCGGCGTCGCCAGCGTCCCTGTTGGATTGCAGAAATCGCAAACCCCGCACCGCACCCGCCCGTCCGCTCCATCGCCAAAGTGCATCACCAGCGCCGCCATCCGACACTCGTGGCCATCTACATAGCGCTGCACCAGCCCGATCTGCTCCCGCCGATACTCCGTCTGTCTTGCATACGGCTTCTTCCACCCATCGCTCCCGCGTCGCGCGTTATCGCCGAAGTCCACCTCCGCTCCGCCATGGATATACAGCTTCTCCATTGCCCGCGAAAAATCCTCTTCTTCCATCTCCACCCGCGCGCGAATCTCGTCCATCGGCTGCGCCTCCACCGTCAGCGCCCTGTACACCCGCTCCAGCGAATCCGCAGGCGGATAATCCCGCGTCAGAAAAAACTCGTGCTGCCGCTGGTCGGCATAGGAATGCATCAGGATGGCCCGGCTCATCGCCCCATCCCGCCCCGCGCGCCCGATCTCCTGGTAGTATCCTTCCACCGTCGCCGGCAGCGCCACATGGATCACCGTCCTTACATCCGCCTTGTCAATGCCCATGCCAAACGCGATCGTCGCCACCACACACTCGAGCCGGCCCGCCTGAAACTCGCGATGCACCTCGTCCCGCATCTCCGCCGCCATTCCGGCGTGGTACGCCGCTGCCGGACACACCTCACGCAGCCGCAGCGCCAACTCTTCCGCACGCTTTCGCGACGGCGCATACACAATCGCCGGACGCATCTCCCGCCGCGACAGCAGCTCGCAGACCATCTCCAAACGCAGCGGCATCGCAACCTCGGCAACCTCGATTGCCAGATTCTCCCGCCGAAATCCATGGATGAACTTCTGCGCCTGCGCCATTCCAAGCTGCGCCACAATATCCCGCTGCACCGCCGGCGTCGCCGTCGCCGTCAGCGCAATCACAGGAGCAGGCCGCAGCGCGGGAAGATACTGCCCCAGCATCCGATAATCCGGACGAAAATCATGCCCCCACTGAGAGATGCAATGCGCCTCATCGATCGCAATCAGAGACGGTTTCCGCTTCGCCAGCAGCTCCGGAAATCCCGGCACCCGCAGCCGCTCCGGCGCAATGAACAGAAATTGCAGCGTCCCCGCCAGATAGTCCACACAAGCCTGTCGGCTCACCGCTCGATCCAGCCCCGAGTGAATCCGACCCACCGCCAGTCCAAGCGACTCCAGCTTCGCCACCTGGTCCTCCATCAACGCAATCAGAGGACTCACCACCAGCGCCGTTCCGCCCCGTGCAACCGCCGGAAGCTGATAACACAGAGACTTTCCCGCCCCCGTCGGCATCACCAGCAGCGCGTCCGCACCGCCCACCACCGCCCGGCAGACCGCTTCCTGATTCGCTCGAAACGACCCGAATCCAAAGACCGACCGCAAAACATCGTCGAGCGAAGACGCGCCGAGACCGGCCTGCATCCGGGGCAGGGAATCAAACGACTGGGTAACAGGAGGGCTGGACACTCCCAGATTCTACCCGACCCGCCATCTTCCACTCCCGCTCGCCTATCGCCCCAAAAAATATGGGAACTCTATCTTTAACTCCGAAAACCATAATGATTCATTTAACTTTCGAGCATATACGCACGATGGCCTCCGGTTACCAGCCGGAGGCCATCGTGTACTGTCGGTGTCCGTGTTACTGGACGCCGCCTGCGAAACTGAAATTATAGTAGCACATTCCTAGCCAAGAAAGTGTTTTTTGTCGAGTGCCTGGCGGAGGGCGACGGAGTTGAACCGTAATGGCTGGTAAGGCCACTCGACCGTTTCGCAGGCGGCGTCCAGTACCCACTGGCAACACCCTCCAAACCCCGCCTACAACCTTGGTTATACAAGAGATTTCCGTTTTCACATAGTGCTCGATGGGAGTGAAAGATTTAACTCCCAAAAATTTCTCCGTGCTGGCCGCGTCCGCGTCGGGTGTGGATGAGTAGCGTCGATGCGGGTGCCCCAGGTCCCGGATTTTCGGACCTGGGATTCCACAATACCCCCACCCTCACCAGAACCCCCAATCTGGCACAATGAAGACACTCGATGCCACCCCCGAAAACCGCCGTCATCATCGGAGCAGGACCAGCCGGCCTCACCGCCGCCTTCGAGTTCTGCCAGCGCTCCGACATCCATCCCATCGTCCTCGAAGCAAGCCTCGAGATCGGCGGCATCTCCCGCACCATCCAGCACAACGGCAACCGCATGGACATCGGCGGACACCGCTTCTTCTCGAAATCCGACCGCGTCATGGACTGGTGGGCGGCCCGCATGCCCATTGCAGCCACCCAGAACGGCCCCGAACCGGTCACCGTCCGCTACCAGAACAGGCAACGCGCCGTCACCGCAGCCGCTGCCGACTCTGACCTCGTCATGCTCGTCCGTCCGCGCAAGAGCCGCATCTATTTCCTGGGAAGGTTCTTCCCCTACCCGCTGGCCCTCAACTCCGCCACCCTGCGGCAACTCGGCGTCCAACGCATCCTCCGCATCGCTCTCGGCTATCTCGCGGCAAAGCTTCTGCCCCGCAAGCCGGAAAAATCCCTCGAAGACTTCCTCATCAACCGCTTTGGCCGGGAGCTTTACCTCACATTTTTCAAGTCCTACACCGAAAAGGTCTGGGGCGTGCCGTGCCGCGAAATCAGCGCAGAATGGGGCGCGCAACGCATCAAAGGACTCTCGCTGCGGACCGCCCTCGCTCACTTTCTTCGCAACGCGCTCGCCCAGCCAGGATCGACTCGCTCCTCTGGCCCAACTGGCTCATCACGCCCAGCCGATCTTCGCCAGAAGTCCACCGAAACCTCGCTCATCGAAAACTTCCTCTACCCCAAGTTCGGCCCCGGTCAACTCTGGGAACACGTCGCCCGACAAATCACGGAGATGGGCGGCGAGGTGCGCACCGGCTGGCGCGTCACCGGCCTCCACACCGAAGCGGAATCGATCACCGCCGTCACCGCCATTGCCCCTTCCGGCGAAGCCGTCTCCATCCCCGCTGATTATGTCTTCTCCACCATGCCCGTGCGTGACCTTGTCCGCGGCCTAGATCCACTGGCCCCCAACCATGTTCGTGAAGTTGCCGACGGCCTCCTCTACCGCGACTTCCTCACCGTCGGCCTCCTCGCCGACAAGCTCCGCGTCACAGAACCGGATGGCTCCCAGCTCAAAGACACCTGGATCTATATCCACGAGCCGGATGTCCTCCTCGGAAGAGTCCAGATATTCAATAACTGGAGTCCCCATCTTGTCGCCGACCCGAGCAAACTCTGGCTCGGCCTCGAATACTTCCTCAACGACTCCGACCCGCTCTGGAAACTCTCGGATCAGCAGGTAGCCGAATTTGCCATGCAGGAAATTGCGAAGATAGGCATCCTCGATGCCAGCGCGGTCTCCGACTGGCGCGTCGTCCGTGTGCCCAAAGCCTATCCCGCCTACTTCGGCACCTATAACCGCTTCCCGGAGATCGTCCAATCCCTCGACCGCTTCCAGAATCTCTACCTCGTCGGCCGCAACGGAATGCACAAGTACAACAACCAGGACCACTCCATGCTCACCGCCATGACCGCCGTCGATAACATCCTCGACGGCATCGACGACAAATCCGCCCTCTGGC
>JAJZFR010000383.1:0-2241 GCA_021805265.1 Acidobacteriota bacterium
TGAGTCGCAGCGAGGCGTCGCCGACGAGCAGGAGGTTGCGGTCGCGGAGGAGGAATCGCCCGTCGTTGAGCATCCAGAGATAGCGCTCGTAGTCGTGGAGGGTCCAGATGTCTTCGGCCTGGGTTTGGCCGGTGGAGAGCTGGACGACGACGGCGCGGATGTGTCGCTGGTACTCGGGGCGCTGGCCGCCGACGATGGGTCTGGGGATGAGTCCGGGAACGCGGAAGGTGAAGAGGATGTGGTCTTCGTCGAGGAAATCGAGGGACATCTGGGTGACGTGGTGGGTGAGGTAGTGAACGGCGGGTGGAGCGAATCCGAGGGGAGCTACGGGAATGGTGAATGCGGCGAGGAGCAGCTCACGGTCCTTATGAGCGGGCTTTTTTTTCTGTTTTGGGGCCGTGGGAGGCGAAGCCAGGGAAGAGTTTTGCGGGATCTGATCGGATCGCGGAGCGAGAAGGGCTGGATCGACGGCGGGGTCCGGGGCGGATTGCTGTGGGTGCGCCGCCGGGGTGAGTGACGCGAGCAGAGCCGCCGACAAAAGAGCGGTTCCGGCGAACTGAAAGGAGAGGTTCCGCATACAGGTAAGATTGTCGCCGATTTTCGTGCCGGATGGGCAGTGCAGTTGGGAATTGGAAGGTGATACAACAGAGTTACGTAACCCGACAGAGAAAATTGCCCGGCAGCCTCCCCAGGCAGCGCCGAGCGGATCGAAACAGAACGCCGGATGAATCCACAGGAAGCGAAGAATGTAGTCCAGCGTAGGTTGGCGGGGCGGCGCGCGTTGCGCGGCAGCGCGGGCTGGCTGGGCTATGGGGCTTGTGCTGCTGCGGGCTGCTTGTGGGGTACGGGGTTCTACTTTGGCAAGCTGGCGCTGCGCGAGATGAGCGTGGGCCACATGGTGCTGTATCGGTTTCTGTTTGCCAGCGTGGGGATGTTGCCGCTGGTGTTGACGGGGCGGGACCGGCGCGGTGGCCGGCGATGGACGGGTCGCGAGTGGCGTGTACTGCTGTTGTCGGCAGCGCTGGGGATTCCGATTCAGTTTCTGTTGCAGTTTGCGGGGCTGGCGCGGACGACGGTGAGCCACGCTTCGCTGATGGTGGGGACGATGCCGGTGCTGCTGGCGCTGGCGGCGACGATGTTTGCCGGAGAACGGCTGGATTGGCTGGGTTGGGTTGCGCTATCGGCCTCGACGGTGGGCGCGGGGCTGATCGTGCTGGGCGGGCGAGCGGCGTCGTCGAGCGGGAGTAGACCCTCGTTGGTTGGCGACCTGATGGTGGTGGGTTCGCTGGCGATAGCGCTGGGATGGGTGCTGATGAACAAACACCTGATGGAGGCGCACAGTCCGCTGGCGGTGAGCGCGTACAGCATCCTGAGCGGGACGGGGATGCTTGCGGCGTGGGTGGTGGCGACGGATGGGCTGCCGCCGGTGCGGCAGGTGAGCCTGACGGCGTGGCTGGCGCTGGGGGCGAGCGGCGTGTTGTGTACGGCGGCGACGACGTTTCTGTGGAACTGGGGGATTCATCATGTGCCTGCGTCGCGCGCCGGGGTGTTTCTGAATATCGAGCCGGCGCTGGGATCGTATCTCGGGGTTCGGCTGCTGGGGGATCGGCTGGGTCCGTTCGCGTGGGTGGGCGGCGGGCTGATACTGGCCGCGGCGGTGACGCTGACGATGCGGGGACAGACAGCGGAGCCGGAGGTACTGCTGGAATGAGAGTTACCAACGCGCGGCTGGGGGTTAGAAAATTTTGAGAATGGGTATGTCGCGAGGGTAAGGAACAGCCGATGACGGAAGTAAGCCGGAGTGGATTCGGCGGATTTGAGGGAGACTGCATTTGACGCCGTTGATGTGGAATCACGCCTGTTCGACAGGCATTGAGGCGATGGACGATCAGCACGGTGTGCTGATGGACACCGTGAACGAGGTGTTGGAAGCGCTGGCGCGTGGCGCGGGGCAAAGCGCAGTGGAGCCGCTGCTGGAGCGTTTGGTGGGCCTGACGCGGCTGCATTTTCTGAGCGAAGAGCGGCTGCTGGAGCGGTATGGATTTCCGGGGGTTGCGGCGCATGCCGAGGAGCATCGGCGTCTGTTGAACCAGATAAGACAGTGGCAGGGGTTGCAGGGGGCAGGCGCGGAGATGCGCGAGGTGGTGGAGGGACTGCGGGAGTGGTTTCAGACGCATACCGAAGGCGCGGATCAGGAGTACGGCCCATGGCTTCGGGAGCGCGGAGTGCGCTGACGGAAGG
>JAJZFR010000383.1:2341-11338 GCA_021805265.1 Acidobacteriota bacterium
CGGGCGATGAGGCGGAGGGCGCGGGTGAGTTCGCGGCGGCTTTTGAAGCGGCGCGCCTGGCGGATGAGATCGTCGGCGGCGAAGGGCGGCATGCGGAATCCCTGCCAGAGTGCCTGCCAGATGGCGCGTGAGTCGCGAACATTCTTTTCGAGGATGACCATCATCTGGCGGAAGGTTTTGGCGAGCATGTAGAGGTGGCCGATGGCGGCGTCCTCGCCTGCGTCGGAGCTGTTGAGCAGGCCGTGAAGCAGGGCCAGCGCGCGGGCGCGGTCGCGGGAGCTGATGGCGTCGGTGAGTTCGTAAAGGGAGCGCTGTTTGGCGCTGAGGACCATGGTTTCGATGTCGCCGAGGGTGATGCGTCCGCGTCCGAGGGTGTAGAGGAGGAGTTTTTCGAGTTCGGAGGCGATGAGCATCATGTCTGCGCCGAGGGAGTCGACGAGTTCTCGTGCGGCGTCGGGATCGAGGCGTGTCTGCTGCTGCTGGGCGGTGGCGACGACCCAGCGCATGGCGTCGGTATCTTCGACGCGGGCCAGCTCGATGATGGGGCAGAGGTCGCCGAGGGTTTCGCGCAGGCGTTCGTAGCGATTCTTGTCGTCCATCTCCATGCGGCGGAGATCGGATGGAATGGTGAAGTGGTCTGCGAGGAGCAGGACGAGTGCCTGGGGGTTGGGCGCGCGGAAGTAGCGGTCGATTTCGGCGAACTCTTCCTTTTTGGCGCCGCGGGTGTAGAGCTGCTTGAGATTGCGCACGAGGATGACCTGAAACGGGGCCATGAGCGACGGGGTTCTCGCGCGGTCGAGGGCATCGAAGATGGAAGTGTCTGCGAGGTCGATCTCGGAGAGGCAGAAATCGCGCATGTCCGAGGGTACGAAGGCATCGAGGACGGCGCGGCGACAGCGTTCGTGGAGGAAGATGTCGTCACCGGCGAGGACGTAGCCTGGCTTGAGCGCGCCGGGTGCTGGAACGCCGTAGGCTGCGGACGCTTTGGCGGCGGTGATCTCGGCGACGAAGCGATCTGCAGCGGCAAAGCCGATTCCCTGGCGTTGAGCGGTCAAGAGGGCAACCCCGGCAGGAGCCTGCTCATGGCACCGACCACGCTGTCGAAAAAGTTCATCGTCTACAGGATAGTCGTGGGCGGGGCTGGGTGGTCGGTGGAAATGTGGATCGCTGGTCCCGGATGCATCCGGATGAGCACTGGATGCGCGCTCTGAGCCTGTATTATCCATGCAGGCGTTGAAGACAGCCAGGGGGTTCCGCATTGCCAGTCAATCTGCTCGATCAGGCCGCTTCGTCGTATCTTCGCTCGGCGCGTCACCAGCCGGTTCTCTGGCATGCGTGGGGCGAGGAGGCGTTTGCCCGCGCCCGCGCGGAGGACAAGCCGATCCTGCTGGATATAGGCGCGGTGTGGTGCCACTGGTGCCACGTGATGGACCGGGAATCCTATGAGAACGCGGAGATAGCGGCGGTTCTCAATGAACATTTTGTAGCGATCAAGGTAGACCGCGACGAGCGGCCGGATGTGGATGCGCGGTATCAGTCTGCGGTGTCCGCGATCAGCGGACAGGGCGGTTGGCCGCTGACGGCGTTTCTGACTTCCGACGGCAAGCCGTTTTTTGGCGGGACGTACTTTCCGGCGGAGGATCGATACGGAAGGCCAGGTTTCAGGCATGTGCTGCTGACCATGGCCGACGTGTGGCGTGACCGGCGGGAGGAAGCGCTTGAATCGGCCTCGAGCGTGATGGCGGCGGTGGAACAGAACGAGAGTTTTTCCGGACGCGGCAGCGAGCTGGATCTCGGGCTGGTGGAGAAGGTCTACGCGTCGATCCTGAAACAGTACGATGCGCGGCACGGCGGGTTTGGTTCGCAGCCCAAGTTTCCTCATCCTGCGGCGATTGACCTGCTGCTGGAGGTGGCCACGCGCACCAGGAACGAAGAGGCGCGACATGCGGCTTCGCATACGCTTCGGCAGATGAGCCGCGGCGGGGTGTATGACCAGCTTGCGGGTGGATTTCATCGCTACTCGGTCGACGAGCGCTGGGTGGTGCCTCACTTTGAAAAGATGCTCTACGACAACACGGAGCTGCTGCGGTGTTATGTCCACGCGTATCAGAGCTTTGTGGAGCCGGAGTTTGCCGAGGTCGCGAGGGAGATTGTTCACTGGCTGGATACGACCATGACAGATCGCGAGCGTGGCGGGTTCTATGGGTCGCAGGACGCGGACATCAGCCTGGACGACGACGGGGATTATTTCACGTGGACGAAGGCCGAAGCGCAGGCGGTGTTGACGGCGGAAGAGTTCGCGGTGGCGGGCCGTTACTGGGATATTGGCAACGTAGGGGACATGCACCATAATCCCCACAAGAATGTGCTGCATGTTCGCTTCAGCATTGAGGATGTAGCGCGCGAGGCTGGCGTGAGCGTGGAAACGACGCGGGAACGGCTGAAAGCTGCGCGGGACAAGATGCTGGCCGCGCGGCTGATGCGCCCGGCTCCGTTCATTGATCGGACGCTCTACACGGGCTGGAACGCGATGGCGGTGGCGGCCTATCTGGAGGCTGCCCGGGTGCTGCGGCTGAAGGAGGCGTGGGAGTTTGCGCTGAAGTCGCTGGACCGGCTGCTGGTGCAGGCGTGGGATGGTGGGTCGGAGCTGGCGCACGTAATCGCGTATCCGGATGACTTTGCCGCGACGGAGCGGGTTGGAGGCAATCTGGATGACTATGCCTTCACGGTGAATGCATGTGTGGACGCGTGGCTGGGGACGGGGGCAATCGAGTATTACCACTCGGCAATGAAGCTGGCGACGGCGATGATCGACCGCTTCTATGACCGGACTGCGGGGGTGTTTCTGGACCTTCCGACGGGCGGCGAGACGCGGGAAAAACTGGGAGCCCTGGTGGCTCGTCGGCGACCGCTGCAGGATGCGCCAACACCAGCGGGAAACCCGGTGGCGGCGGCGGCGCTGCTGCGGCTGGAATCCCTGAGCGGGCGACGGGAGTTTCGCGAGATCGCCGAAGATGTTCTGGGCGCGTTTGCGGGCATTGTGGAGCACTTTGGGTTGTATGTGGGCACGTATGCGCTGGCGCTGAATCGGCTGCTGCTCGATCCCGTGCAAGTCGTGGTGGTGGGTTCCGGGCCGGAAGCCACCAAGCTCGAGGCCCTCGCCACGGCGCGCTACGCGGTCAACAAGACGGTGATCAAGCTGCAATCGCGGCAGCTTATCTCAGAGACTCTGCCGGAGGCGCTGGCGGAGACGCTGACGCAGATCACGATGCAGAAGGACACGGAAGCCTGGGCCCTGGTGTGTCGCGGACGGACGTGCATGCCGCCGATCAGCAGTTCGGATATGCTGCTGGATGCGCTGGAGATGGCGGTCTAGAAGCAGTTTCAGAGTTACTGTGCCCGAGCCAAAATTGCGAGGTGCAGCTTTTCTTGAGGAAAAGCTGCGCGAATATCCACTCCCGCTGGGTATACCTACTGTGAAACTGCTTTAAGGCATTTTCATATCCATTGCCGTTCCGCGCGCAGAGAAGTTATCCCAGGTCTGAAAATCCGGGGGACCAGGCGCACCTGAACCTGTGGCGCTCACCCTGGCCCCAGACTTCCTCTCATGGTTACAGCAGAGCCACAGCAGGAGAAATCTTCACATCAACGTGGCCTGGTCCTTAGTTTCCGGACAGGCGCCTGGACAGGTTCTTAGACAGGCTGGGGGTAATGCTCATCCTCATCGTCCACTCCGTAACGACGGAGAAGATTGGGAAGGCTCTGGGAAAATGCCGAGCGCGGCATGACCGTGTCACAGCCCGCCTCGATCGCCTTCATCTTCAGGTCGCCCTGAAGGTGGGAGAGAAAGCCGATGATCGACACCGACTTTTTCAGCTTGGTCTTGAGCTTGGGGATGACAGTCAGCGGCTTGACGGCGGCGTTGTTCAGGTCGAAGACCAGCAGGGAAGGGCGCTCGGATTCCGCAGTCTCCGCGATGCGCGTCAACTCCTCTTTTTCACCCTTGACAAACTCGACCTTGACGCCCAGCTTGCGGCTTACCTCCTGAATCTTGGCCAGGAAGAAGAGGTCTTCGAGAAAGAAGAAAATGCGCGTGGGTGCGTTCTCAGCGATAGCCGGCGCAGCCTGTCCACGCACCGGTGCTTCGTTGTAGTAGCCAGCTCCGTTGCTTGTGTAGGGAATCGTCGATGGCGGGCCGTCGGCAACATTGCCGTTGACCGCGCGATAGCTGTGGTCCATGGGACCGACAAACTGGCGCGGCCCTTTCTGCTTGCCATACTTTCTTTTGCCCTGGCTGCCGTAGCCATTCGAGCCATGGATGCTGTTGCCTGGCTGGGGCTGGAATTCCTGCTGCTGCTGCGGTTTCGAGCGCTTCTTTTTCCGTCCGCTCCGCTGCTGCTGTCCGCCGCCCAGGCGCTGCTGGGGAGCGGCCTGTGGGAGCGCCTGGGCATTGGATTGACCATTGGATTGACCATTGGGTTGACCATTGGCTTGGGCGGCGGGTTGACCAGTCGGTTGAGCCGTGGTCGCCGCCTGGGGTGCGGCGTTCAGCCCAGCCTGGCTCGATTTGTTTTTGCGGCGGCGACGCCTGCGGCGGTGCCCCTGAGACTGCCCCGGTGAAAGCTCTGCGGGGGATGGCCCTGCCTCTGTGGAGGGCTGAGTCGGTTCTGTTGTCATGCATCCACTTCCTGGTGCTTTTTCAATTTACTCGATGCAGCCTTGCTTTGCTCAGGCGCTGCGTTCCTGACTTGCTGCGCTCTCGAAAGTTCTCTGGCCGGCAGGCTCCAACACCGGCAATCGTCTTTTCAGTTCGTCCGAGAGTACAGAACATTCGTTCGCTTCATTCAGCAAGACATCCGGACATCTCGATGTCTTCAAGCTGGAGGCCAGAGTCATGCGTTTCAGTGGGAGTGTCCATTTCGCCGGGTCAACCATTTCGTCTGGTCAACGTTTGATCGGCTGAAAAACAATTCCCCGAAATCGCACCCTGAACCTGTTTGCTTCATCCCGGTTGCTTGATCCTGTATGGATAAATCCAGCCAACTCGATGAACCGGATCCATCAGAATCCATCCTTCGTTTTCTTCCCTTGAGCGGATACGAACCCGTGCCGGTCACGCTGGGGCACGGTATGTACCTCTGAAATGTCAAACCGGAACAGGACTGGCCGCTTTCGCGCGACGAGTGTCAGGATTCTCCGGGAAAACCATTTCCGCTGTACCCGCCGGGGCCGACACTCCATGCCTGGAGACGTCGCACTTCCCAATCGCATCCTTTCGACCACTCCGGATTCCCCGGATTCCGTTGATTCCCTGGATTCCCCAGATTCCTTTGAGGAAAACAACTCCGGGAAACAAGTTGGTCGAAACATTGCGCGGCTGGCAACTCTGATACTACAGGGAACCGGTCAGACTGACAACTGTCAACTGTGCCCGTTGCCCGAGGGGGTTCCGGAAGGATCACTTCCCATATCTTGATCGAAGCAGATAGAAAACAACCGCAAAGAGATTGCTGAGGGCGGTGGCCCCAAGCACCTTCACTCCATAAGCGGTGGCATCGATTACCTGGACAAAGGGAAATACCGAGACAATGAGGCTGAAGAGCGTGGCCAGAAAGCCCAGGGCGGAGGTCCATAGCAGCCAGCCTGGGAGCTTGCCGCGCAACGTGGCTACCCCGGCGAGCGGAATGGCGAACATGGCCATATAGGCGAGCGCGTAGTGGGCCGTGCCAGCCACCGTCAGCACCTGAAAAGCCTCCTGAGCGTGGACGCCGGCCGAAGCCAGCGCAATGGCGGCGGCAACCAGCAAAGTGGTGAAGAGGATGGCGTTGACGGGCGTTTGCCGGCGCGGATGGAGCCGTGTAAACCACCGCGGCAGGAGGTGATCCCAGCCCGCAGTAAGCGCCAGACGGCTGGCTCCGGTGAACACAAGGCTGGCGGTTCCGATCAGGCGAAGCTGAAGGAATACAATCGCGGCGACGGCCACCACGTTGCCCCATCCCGTCGCTCCGAGGGCCAGTCGCAGGGTCTGGGGAATGGGCGCGATGAGGTCAATCCGTCCTCGAGCAAAGGCCATCACCGAGCTGGTGCCCAGGATGAACATGATGCAGATGATGGGCGAGGCGATCTGAACCGAGCGCCCTATGGAGCGTGCCGGCGAACGCGTCTCTCCCGCGAGGATGGCGATGTATTCGAGGCCTGCGAGGCCGCCGATCATCATCTGGCCAACGCGGGCAAAGGCGACTCGGTCAAGGGAAGGCATGGCCAGCGGAAAAGGCTCCCAGTGGATAGGCTGATGACGAAGCAGCGCGACGGCAGGCAACAGAATGAGCGCGAGAAAAACCGCGAATATAGCCGCGCCGCCCACATTCTGGAGCCACTTGCCCACATTCAGGCCACGCACCGCAGCGGCAGTCAGCAACAGCAACAGCAGGCCGATGATCGTAAGCGAAACAGCGCGGTTTTCCGGCAATCCATGCGCGGCAGGCCCAATGAGATAAGAAAGCTCGGTGGGCATGGCGTAGAGGATGACGCCCGCAACGGCAATCGAATAAACCCACAGGTTCCAGGCGACCAGAAATCCCGCGAAATCGCCAAAAGCGATACGCGCCCATGCGTAGAGTCCCCCTTCGAGCGGCATCTCGCGATTCAGGCACAGTACCGAAGCCGCCATGGGCAGGTAAAACGCAGCCATGGCGACAATCCACGTGACCGCCTGGGAGCGCCCGAGGCCGGCGGCGGTGCCGACCCATCCCGAGCCGACGACAAAAAGTATCTGCGTCAGCACCAGGTCGCCCAGCCCAAGTTCGCGCCGCAGACCATGCCCGGTGCGCGGCGCGCTGGCTCGGCGGAAGCGCTCTTTGAGCGGAGTAAGCATCGTGTGGGCCGAGTATCGCACGGCGTAGAGTGAGATGCGTCAGTATTTTCGTGCAAAACGATTCGATGCTCGCGATTCACCTTTGCGATACTGAAAGAGTGATGACCAATCCTGAATTACAGCAACGTCTCCTGGTCGCCTCAGCGGTGGCCCGCGAAGCAGGCGCGCTCCAGCGGCGGCGGTTTCTCGCGCGCAACAGCGAAACCGTGGCCTATCAGTTCAAAGGTCCACAGGATTACCTGACAGCAACCGACGGCGAGGTCGAGAAGCTGGTGCGCGAGCGTCTGCTCGCAGCCTATCCGGGCGACACCATGCTGGGCGAGGAGGATGGCGGCCAGGTTTCCGACAACACCTGGGTTGTCGATCCCATCGATGGCACCTCGAACTTTGCCCGCGGCATCCCTCACTTCTGCGTGTCCATTGCGCTCGTGCACAATGGAATCGCCGTGATCGGAGTGATCCACGCGCCGATGGTGGACGAGCTTTTCTGTGCCGCGCGGGGCATGGGCGCGACCCTCAACGGCGAGCCAATCCACGCTTCAACCGCGACGCAGCTCGACCGCTCCCTGATCGAGCTTGGCTGGGCCTCGCGACAGTCAAAGAGCGCCTACCTCGAGATGCTGCGTAAGGCGATGGAGTCGGGCACAGGCGTGCGCGGAGCCGGGTCCGGCTCTCTCGCCGTGGCCAATGTCGCGGCGGGGCGCGTCGATGCCTGCGTCGAGCTGCACATGTACGCCTGGGACTGGCTGGCGGGCATGGTCCTCGCTCAGGAAGCGGGCGCAACCGTGAATAATTTCCTCACCGGCGACGCGCTCCTGAAGGGAAATTTTGTCTTTGCCGCAGCGCCTGGAATCGCCGGCGAATTGGCAACTGTGCTCGGCGTCACCATCTGACAACAGCTTTGCCTGCGAGCTTTCGTCTCACAAAATCGTTCCGCGATTTCACCGTCCGCATCCGACCTGAAAATTGCCCCGATGATATTCTGAATGTCGGCCAACGTGCTTCCGGGCAGGCCGAGGAAAGTCGAGAGTCGATGGCGACAGCAACGATTGAAACAACCCGAGTGGACTACAAGGTAGCCGACCTTTCGCTCGCCGAGTGGGGCCGCAAGGAAATCTCAATCGCCGAGCACGAGATGCCGGGGCTGGTCTCGATCCGCAACAAATATGCCGCAGCAAAGCCGCTCGCCGGTGTGCGCATTACCGGCTCGCTGCACATGACCATTCAGACGGCTGTTCTCATCGAGACCCTGGTTGCTCTCGGCGCCGAGGTCCGCTGGGCAAGCTGCAATATTTTTTCCACCCAGGACCATGCCGCAGCGGCGATTGCCGCCAGTGGAGTTCCGGTCTTCGCCTGGAAGGGCGAGTCGCTCGAAGAGTACTGGTGGTGCACCTATCAGGCGCTCAACCACCGCGATGGTCTCGGGCCGGAGTTGGTGGTCGACGACGGCGGCGACGTGACGCTCCTGATCCACAAAGGCTACGAACTCGAGCATGGCGACCGCTGGGTGGAAACGCCCTCGGGCAATCACGAGGAGCAGGTGATCAAAGACCTGTTGAAACGGGTGCACTCGGAAGACCCCGAGCACTGGCGCAAGGTGGCCAGGGCTTGGCGCGGCGTCTCCGAGGAGACCACGACAGGGGTGCATCGGCTCTACAAGATGATGGAGCAGGGCAAGCTGCTGGTGCCCGCGATCAACGTGAACGACTCGGTGACCAAGTCGAAGTTCGACAATCTCTATGGCTGCCGCGAGTCGCTGGCCGATGGCATCAAGCGCGCTACCGACGTGATGGTAGCGGGCAAGGTTGCAGTCGTCTGCGGCTACGGTGACGTGGGCAAAGGCTCGGCCCACTCGCTGCGCGGCATGGGCGCGCGCGTAATTGTGACCGAGGTGGACCCCATCAACGCGCTCCAGGCGGCCATGGAAGGCTTTGAAGTGACCACCGTCGAGGATACGCTGGGCCGCGGCGACATCTACGTCACCTGCACCGGCAATCTGGACATCCTCACGCTCGAACACATGCAGCAGATGAAGGATCAGGCCATTGTCTGCAACATCGGCCACTTCGACAACGAAATCCAGATGGACCGGCTCAACACGGCACCCGGTGTCACGCGGCTCA
>JAJZFR010000309.1 GCA_021805265.1 Acidobacteriota bacterium
CAGCCGCGATCAACTCGCCGATGCTCGCCACCACGCTCTCGCGGTCCTCGCGATACGTCACCCCAAACCACGAGTCCGGCGAGGAAAGCACCCGCACCCGAGCCTGACCTTGCGCGACCAGCAGGTTGACCGAGTTTGGCAGGTAACACTCTGCCTTCATGTCCCCAGCCGACTGGCGCAGAAAGTCTTCAAATATCCCTTCCAGTTGCCCGAAAACCCCCGGCGTAAAGCCCCACATGTTCATCGAGACAAGCTCGTCGCCGGTCAACCGCGTCACCACTCCGGCGGCGTCGGTATTCCGCGCGCCAACTCCCTCAGCCTCGATCTTTGTCAGCTCAACTACCGACTTCAGCAGGCCGGCCTCATCCCTCGCGCACACCCCGCGCGCCACCGACCCAAACGCCGAAAGCGTCTTCCGCAGCACAAAGCCAACCATCGCGTAATCCGCGCTCCCCGACTGCAAATGCTCCGCCAGCGCTCGGTAACTCTCCGCGCCATAAAAGTCGTCGGCATTGATCACCGCGAACGGCTCCCGAATCGCTCCCGCCGCGCTCAACACCGCCTGCGTCGTGCCCCACGGCTTGGTCCGCTCCGCCGGCACCGCAAACCCTGCGGGCAACTGGTCCAGCTCTTGGAACACATACTCCACCGGAATACGCTCTTCAAACCGCGCGCCAACGCTCTCGCGAAACGCCTCCTCGATCGACTGCCGGATAATGAAAACCACTTTGCCAAAGCCCGCCCGCATCGCGTCATAGATCGAGTAATCCATGATCGCCTCGCCGTGCGGCCCCACTGGGTCAATCTGCTTCAATCCGCCATAGCGGCTGCCCATCCCTGCGGCCATTACAAGAAGTGTAGGTTGCGTCATTCTCCGTCCATTCTGGTTCCCAGCCATCCCTGAGCCAGCAGGTCCATTCTACTTAAGCACCCGCCTAACCCGCTAACCCACATCCCGCGCCCGATAACTCATCGCCACCAGCGCCACGCTCGCCGCCACCGGAACCAGCAGCCCAATCCGCAGCGACGCGCTTGCTCCGGAAACCATCCCCGTCAGCCACGGCAGAAACGCCGATCCCACGCCCGCCAGAAAAAATATCCCCGCGTGATCTGAATACCGCAGGGCATACGCGAGCGCCAGCGGATACACCGGCCCAAGCCCGAACCCCATCAGTGCCGCCCCGCACAGAATCCCCGCGCTCGACCGCAGCGCCACCAGCGCCACCCCCCCGGCAAGCACCGTCCATGCGCTCTGCAGCAGCAGCCCCCGCTCCGTCCGCCACGCCAGATACCGCGTCGAGCCAAGCGCCCGGCTCAGCAGAATTCCGCCCCAGAACGCGCTCCCTGCGCTTACCGTCGTCGCAATGCTCCCCTGCGCCCGCTGCGCAAACTCAGCCACCCAGCCGCCCATCGAGCTTTCAATCCCCGTCGGCAAAAACGCCAGCAACATCACCCACGCCGGCCACAGTGCAAACGGATTTCGCGCCAGGTCTTTCAGCCGTGACATCAGCCGCCCCGATGAATGGATCGCTGGCTCAGAGGTCTCTCGTCCCAGCGCGCCAAGCCCGACACTCAGCAGCGCAAACAACGCCGCCACCGCCCCACAGATCGCCCGCGCATTGGCCACGCGCAGCGAGTGCGCCGCCAGGCTCGGGCACACAAACGCGCCCAGCGCCCACACCATGTTCAACCGGCTCAACTCCGCCGCGCGGCGCCCTGCGTGGCGCGCCGCCTGGGTAAGACTGATCGCAGTCATCGTCGCGCCCAGCCCTGTCCCGTACAGCGCCATCGCCGCAAAACTGATCGTCCGACCGCCCCAGCCCAACAGAACCAGCGCCACCGCCACCGCCGCGCTTCCGCCCATCACCGCGCGCCGTCGATCCCCATCCGCCAGCAGCGCGCCCACCGACGACCCAAGCCACGCCAGAAAAAACAACAGCCCAGCCTGCGCGTCCCCCAGCGACCACTCCCTCAGCAGCGCCGGCAACACCGCGCCGGGCAGCGCCATACCCACGCCCGTCGCCGCAAAGCCAACGTACAGTATCCACTGCGCCAGATTTTCGTCGATCCGATTCCGAGCGGCCATCACTCCAGACAATACAGGCCAGGCCGCGTTCTCTTCCACTCCGCGCCGTCCGCCAAGCGCCTGAACCTGAAGCTCAAACCCGGATACTCAAGCCCGAACACGCCTCACTTCGACCCGCCCAGTGGAGCTACCCCGGTTGACTCGCGTATTACCAGCGTCGGCTCCACCGTCACCTCCGCCTTCGCCCTATCCTGATCCGGATACTGGACCATATCCTGATCCGATCCCTGGCGAGACATCCTGTCGATCAGCAGGCTTGCCGCCAGCGCACCCATCTCGGAAAGCGGCTGCCGGATCGTCGTCAACCGCGGCGAATGAAACGCCGCATACGGCACATCGTCAAATCCGATCACCGAAACATCCTCCGGCACTCGAATCTGCGCGTCATGCAGCGCACGGATCACCCCGATCGCCGCCACGTCGTTGAAGCACACGATCGCCGTAAATCGGCGCTTGTTTTCGATCAGACGCTTGGCCACCGGGTAACCAAGCTCCGGCGTCGTCAGGTCTTCCGAGATATGGATCGTCAGGTCCCGCTCGATTTCGAGACCCAGCTCACGCGCCTCCGCCACCAGACACTCCCAGCGAATATCCGCGTCCGAGCTGTCCGGATGTCCGTGCATGAACGCAATCCGCCGATGCCCAAGATCGTAGAGATGCTGCAGCGTAAGACGCGCCGCA
>JAJZFR010000357.1 GCA_021805265.1 Acidobacteriota bacterium
GCAATCTCGCGCATGTGCCGGTCGATGAGACCCTGATTCGGGGATTCGTCCATTCGCGCCTGCTTGAACTCCATCCCGTAGCGCTCCCCGTAGCCCTCGACCTGGCCGTGCCCCAGCATGGGCAGCCCCGGCAGCGTCGCCAGCAGGGTGCAGACTCCGAAGTACTTGTCCCCGTCGCCAAACTGGTCAATCGCCGTGCGCTCGTCGGGGTTGCTCATGAAGTTCACATATCGCTTGAGGATGTCGGGATCAAACTCCATCGTCTTCTTCAGGTAGGAGCGGTACTTCGCGTTCTCCTCGTCGCGCAGCATGTGCATGAAGGCGCTGTTGTAAACCCGATGCATGCCCAGGGTGCGGACGAAGTAGCTCTCGAGCAGCCAGAAAGCCTCGGCGAGGAGCAGCGTACCCGGCACCTCGATGGCTACGCGATCCACCACCTCGCGCCAGAACTCGTTGGGCATGAGTGCGTCGAACTGCTCCTGGGAAAGCGCGTCCTCGGCTCGCGAAGGAATCGCGCCGGTCGTGCCCGCGAGCGGGAACCACAGCCGCTGGACGTGGCGCTTGGCCAGCACCATCGCCGCGTCAAAGCGGATGATGGGAAACATCCGCGCCACGTGGAGAATGGTCTGCAATACATGTTCCCGCACGTAATCTTTGGTGTAATCAAGCTGGGCCGTGTCGTTCCAGGCAAAGGATGTGCCGTCGTTGCCGTGATACAGGAACCGAGTTCGACCCTCGACATGGTGACGCAGCCGAAAGACGACTGCGGCGTCGGTCTGATCGTAGTAGTGGTCCTCGATCTTGATCTCGACGCGGCTATCGGGAGAAATATCCGGTCCCTCGAATCCATAGCCGGGAAACGGACTCTGGGGCCGCGAAAGAAACCAGTCCGGATGCTCGATCACCCAGTCGGAATCGATTCCCATATGGTTCGGCACCATATCGCTGGCCAGCCGAATTCCCCGGCGCGCTGCCCGGTCGCGCAGCACGGCATACGCCTGCCCCCCGCCGAGGTCCTCGGCAATGGCGTAATCCTTCAGGGAGTACGCCGACGCCACCGCGTCCCCCTGACCGCGCAGGCGCTTGATGGTGCGCGAAGCAATGCTTCGCTCCCACAGCCCGATCAGCCACAGTCCATTGATGCCGCGGTCGGCCAGGGTCTCCAGCTCGTCGTCCGGAATCTGGTCCAGCCGATGAATATGCCGCCCATACTTTTTGGACAACTGCTCGAGCCAGACATAGGTGCTCTTGGCCACCAGGACCACATTCGGCATCCACGCGAGATCGGCGCTGAACCCCTCATATTCGTTGAGCGGAGCCTGGTAGTCCGCGGCGTAGCGCCGCAGCCGCTGCCCATCCGGGCCGATCACAAACTCGCGGTTGAACTCCTCGTCAAACCCGACGTACTCATCCCCGCGAAAGCCATGGTCCGAGCGCCCGTGCGCCCCGTGCTGAAGGGTATCCCGCCCCGCTGGATGGAACTGCATCCAGATGGCAATCTCCTCTTCCTTCACCGTGCTGATGGCGATCAGCACCCGCTTCAGGTCTTCGCCCAGCCATGGTGTCCACCGCTCGCGGATGAACTCGAGTTGGGCGGTCACCGAGTCTGGCGCGGCCAGCATTGGCGCCGTGAGAGCCTCATACAGGCTGCCCACCTCGGGATCGAGCGGAGGACGGGAGTTCAGAAACTCCGGCAGCGATTCTGTAAGCGCCTGATAGTCTGTTTCGAGCTTGAGTTCCCCATCGTCGAACAACTCGCGAAACTTCGCGAACGCGGGATTCCGGTTGGCCAGCCACAGCATGGTCAACTCTTCGAGCGCCGCCTCGCGATGCGTCAGGCCATCCGAAGCCCCGGCAAGCCACTGCGCTGCCGTCAGCTTGCCCTGGTAGACCGCGACGCTGGGAAACCGCTCGGTAAAGCGCAGCAGGAGCTTCTCGACGCCCTCCGCGCCAATCCGCCCGGCGAACCACTTCAACGCCTCCTGGTGCAGCGCCGGGTCCACTTCCTTCCGATAGTGAGCTACCAGGGCATGGTTCAGCTCATCGATCATCCCCATCGCGTAGAGCGCGCCCGCGTGAACCACCTGCTCCTGGTGCCCCTGGGCCTGGCGCAGCTCACTCAGCCGGCTCGCCAGGCGTCGGCTGGCCGCAACGTCAGCAAACACCACATTTCCCGTAGAACGGAAAAGCAGGCCATCCACATCGAGCTGGGTGCGCACTCCGCGCGAAATATGAAATTCCATGGCCTTCCGCTCCCGTCATGACTGCCAATTTCCGGCGCGCTTTCCACGCGGTTCTGAAATCACCCTCGGCGCAAGCAGTACGCGCAGATATGAGATGCGCGGGATGCTCGTGAATTGCCGAAACTCCCCGCCGCGCCCGAACCATTCCGTCCTCATCTTAGAGCAGTTTCACAGTTACTGTGCCCGAGCCAACATTGCGAGGTGCAGCTTTTCTTAAGGAAAAGCTGCGGGAATATCCACCCCCGCTGGGTATACCTACTGTGGAACTGCTTTAGTCCGTCGGCCCTCACGCCTGAAACCTCGCTTAGACCAGCTTCATCCCCACCGGATCCCAGTGGACAATCGCGTCGCGCTCGTAGCTCAGGTTGCTCAGCAGCGCCGCTCCGGCCGCGCGGTAGCCAAACACGGCATCCTCCACGACCGGCTTCCGGGTCCGCACCGCGTGGAAGAAATTGTAGAAATGGTCGTAGCTGTCGTTGTACCCGTTCGGTGCCGAATATTTGTCCAGCGCCACTGGCGG
>JAJZFR010000320.1 GCA_021805265.1 Acidobacteriota bacterium
CGAGGACGCTGCAATCATCAACGTTGGAAGGATCGATGCTGCGAGACGGTAGAGGGCATTTCGGCTGCTCATATTGCTTGTTTCTCCTTGCGTCTGGAGTTCGCGGATGCGCAGAGGGTTTGCGCCATGCTGACTAGAAATCGTTCCAAGGTATACCACCCGGAAGAGTCAATTTGCAATAGTTTCCTTATTGAATGTTGGTTTTGTGGAATTGTGTTCTTGGGTTGGCTGGGGGATACCGCGGATAGACGGCGGGCACTGGATCGAGATGGGGTCGTTTTTCTTCCGAACCAGGAGGATTTGTCGTAGTCTGAGAAGCATCATGAGCGAAGAAATAGCCGACAGGGATGTCCCAGAGCAGAGTCTGTCGCCGTGGCGCTTTCGGCAGGCGCGGCACGATGATGTTCCTCGACTGGGAGCGCTGATTGAGGCGTCTGTGAGGGTCTTGCAGGCGGAGGATTACACGGCTTCGCAGATTGACGGCGCACTGGGAACGGTGCTCGGGCTGGATACGCTGCTGATCGAGGACGGGACGTATTTTGTTGCCGAGGCGCACGGGGCCGATGAGGGTTTGCGGCTGGCGGGCTGTGGGGGATGGTCGCGCCGGAAGACGCTTTGCGGCAGCGATCAGGCTCCGGGGCGCGACGCGGGGCTGCTTGATCCGGCGCGGGATGCGGCGAAGATTCGCGCGATCTTTGTGCATCCGGATTTTGCGCGGCGCGGGCTGGGTTCGGCGATCCTGGCGCACGTCGAGGCGCAGGCAGTGACAGCGGGATTTCGGCGCTTCGAGATGGGGTCTACTTTGACGGGGGTGCCGCTCTATCGGCTGAAGGGCTACGTGGAGGCGGAGAAGCTTGGGATTGCGTTGGCGAATGGGGAATCGCTTCCGGTGATACGGATGACGAAGAATCGGGATTTCGCGGCGGAGTGAACAAAATTTCGGCAGCGAGCGGGCTGCCTGAATCCGGCCTCGACGGTGTATCGTCCTAAGTGTATGGTCGCCAAGCCCGAAGCCACGCTGACGCAAGCCCGACCTCCCGAGCCGCTGCCCGAGGCCGAGGAGATTTATCGTCGATGGATCGCATTTCTGAACGATGAGTTCACGCGCCACCAGGCGGCGGAGCGACGCGCGGAGATCGTGCGCGACCAACTGTACCAGATCTATCTGGGCCGACCGCACGGTGGGAAAGCGAACCTGACGCTGACCAGCGAGTTGCCGCTCAACGTGCAGCAGTTTTCGCTGGACCCGAACAACATCACGCTCGAAGCGGAGCACTACGCGGACGTGGACGCGGAGCGTTTTGCGCAGAGCAAGCCGCTGCTGTGGTTCTGGATGATGTTCGACCGCTCACCGATAGGGCTGAATCACTGGCTGGGGATTCGCTTCCGGTGCATGCTGGGGCGGCATCTGTTTGCTCATATGGGGCGCGGGGTGCGCATCGACCACGGGGTCGAGCTGACCTACGGGTACAACCTGAGCATCGAGGATGGAGCGATCGTACGGCAGCGCGCGCTGCTGGATGACCGGGCTGCGATTCACCTGGGCGCGGGCGCGGTGATCGGGACGTATGCGCGGATTTATACGCACACCCACGACGCACAGGACTACGACCACGTGGTGTTTGCGCCAACGACGATCGGCGCCCGCGCACGGGTCGGCGCGCATACCGTTCTGCTGGCCGGAACGAACCTGGCGGAGGGCGCAATCGTGGGACCGCACGGGATGGCGCAGGGGCAGGTGTGACGCTTTGATTCGCCTCCGCAACTATGATCAGCAGATGAGTGTTATAGACAACGGCATGCTAAGCTGACCTTTTCTGTCTCCGGAGATACCTCTTGCACGTTTCCAGCCTTGACGTTGTGATCGCGGTTTTCGAGTTTGTGATTCTGCTTTTTTCGCTTTCGGTGCACGAGTGCGCGCATGCGTGGACGGCGCATCGGCTGGGCGACCAGACGGCGTTTCAACAGGGGCGTGTGACGCTGAACCCGATCCACCACATCGACGTTCTGGGCACGCTGGTCTTTCCTGCGCTGATGATCTTCGGCCCGCTGCTGGGTCTGGGGCTGGGCGGATTTCTGGTGGGCTGGGCGAAGCCGACGCCGGTGATTACGCGGAATTTCCGGCATATTCGCCGGGATGACAACCTGACCACGCTGGCCGGGCCATTGTCGAACCTGTTGCTGGTGGCGCTTGCGTTTCTGCTGCTGGTGGTGCTGACGTTTATCGGAAGTGAGGGGCGGGTTGCCGTGGTTGCTGCGGCAAATATGCAGGTGTTGCTGGAGGGTGCTTCGGGGATTCAGGCGCTGGCGCTGCTGGGCTACCTGGCCATTCAGGTGAATCTGGCGCTGCTGTTTTTCAACCTGCTCCCGGTTCCGCCGCTCGATGGCGGCCACCTGTTGCGCAACCTGCTGCCCTATAACGCGCTGAGCGCCTATGACCAGTTCAGCCGGTTTGGATTCTTTCTGGTGCTGTTTCTTGGCGGGTTCTGGCTGCGGTTTTTCATGGTTCCCTCGAACCGGCTGATCGACAGCGCGCTGAGTCTTTTTCTTCACATTGGATGAAGGTCTTCGGCTTACGGCCATCGAACAAAGGCCATTGTTTGAATCGGTGCGGCGGATTCTGTGAGGGATGGACTGGAAGGCACCGCTGCGCGTGATGTACCCTGCGAGGGAAGCGATGAACAGGCTGATCCGACAGCTACGCGACGCACTCGTGCAGGCCTTTGCGCACGACGCGCTGAACACGGCCAAGG
>JAJZFR010000084.1 GCA_021805265.1 Acidobacteriota bacterium
CGCGTATCTTCATTCGCGGGAGACAATATGGTCCAAGACGGCGCGTAAATATATGGCGAGTTTTCAGCGTGCGCGTTTTGAGCGTACCTTGCAGCCAAGGGCTGCGCAGAAGGACAGCGTCGAACCAGGCACAGCAGACGATCTGCCGACACTCAATCCCGCTCACATGGTCAGAATGACCGATGACACGGGAATCCTGCAGCACGCCATCTTCTCCCTACCGAATTCGAGCGAAGGATATACGACGGATGACAATGCGCGCGCGTTGATTGTGGCCACGCTCATGGAGGAATCCGCGATGCCGTTGGACGAGGTGAGAAATACGCACCTGTCTCATCGTTATCTTGCGTTTCTGTGGCTTGCTTTCCGCAAGGATACGGGCAGGTTCAGAAACTTTCTAGGCTACGATCGCCGCTGGCTGGAAGAGGTTGGTTCCGATGACAGTCACGGACGCGCATTATGGTCGCTCGGGAAGGTACTTGGTCATTCGCGCGATGAGGGTTTGCGCGGGGCGGCGGGGAGGCTGTTCGAGGCTGCTGTTCCGGCAACTCTCGAGTTCACCAGTCCGCGTGCGTGGGCATTTTCGATTTTGGGCATGCAGGCATATCTGGACTGGTTTCCCGGCGACCGTGTCATACAGTGTGCGCGGAATACGCTCGCGAATCGCCTGCTCGACATCTACGAGCGAACGCGTACGAACACCTGGAGATGGTTCGAGAAAAGCCTCTCGTACTCGAATGCCAGGCTGTCGCAGGCGCTCATTCTCGCGGGCTGGCGGAGCGATAACCAGCGGATGATCGAGGCTGGGATGGAGTCGTTCAAGTGGCTTATCGGCCAGCAGCATCGCGATCATGTACATATCTTTGTACCCATCGGCTCGAACGGATTTTTTATCGAAGGAAACGAGAAGGCGCGATTCGATCAGCAGCCAGTGGAGGCGTGCGCAACCGTCTCCGCCTGCCTTGAGGTTTACAGATTGACAGTCGATAGCAAATGGTTCGTGGAAGCCGAGCAGGTTTTTCGGTGGTTTCTGGGCGTCAATGACCTGCTTGCACCGCTGTATGACGCGAAGACTGGCGGCTGCAAGGATGGCCTTCATCCGGACCGGGTCAATGAAAACCAGGGAGCAGAATCGACACTCTCGTTCCTGATGTCTCTGCTCGAATTGAAGCAGGCAAGATCGTCCCTTGCACCGGAACCGTGTCAGGAAATGAGTATCCATTCGTGAATTCAAAAAGCGCAACAACACCACCACAGGATTCAACTTCGACGCACAGGCATCAGGCAGCCGAGCCGGAGATTCCGCTGTTCACCCGTTACGCGGCCAATCCGATCCTAACCAGCCGAGATTGGCCCTACCCGATCAACAGTGTGTTCAACGCCGGAGTTGCGCAGTTGCCGAATGGCGAGACGTTGCTGCTGTGTCGCGTTGAAGATCGGCGAGGAATCTCTCACCTTTCGGTTGCGCGCTCGAACAACGGTATCGATCACTGGCGCATTGATGAGGAGCCGACTCTCGAAGCGAATCCTCGCGAATATCCCGAAGAAATCTGGGGCATAGAGGATCCGCGGATCACCTACATTCCCGAGCTGGAGCAGTACGCGGTAGCCTATACTTCATTTTCTCGCGGCGGTCCCGGGGTCTCTCTGGCGCTGACCAGAGACTTCCACCAATTCGAGCGCTATGGGGTGGTCATGCAGCCGGAGGACAAGGATGCGGCTCTTCTGCCGAGACGGTTTGGCGGGCTTTGGGCGCTGATTCACCGCCCGGTAACGAGCCTTGGCGCACACATGTGGATTTCCTATTCGCCCGATCTACGCCACTGGGGTGGTCATAAGATCATTCTCGAAGCGCGGCGCGGCGGCTGGTGGGATGCGAACAAGATTGGTCTCTGCTCCCCGCCAATGGAAACTTCCAAGGGATGGCTGACAATCTATCACGGAGTGCGCCAGACGGCATCGGGAAGCATCTATCGCCTGGGGCTGGCGCTGTTTGATCTCGAGCGTCCGGAGATATGTTTGCAGCGCGGTGACTCGTGGATGTTTGGCCCGGAAACGGCATACGAGCGCGGCGGAGATGTGAAGGATGTTGTCTTCCCCTGCGGTCAGACAATTGGCGCGGATGGAGATACCATTCATCTTTACTACGGAGCTGCAGATTCGTCGATCGCTCTGGCAACGGGCAGCATTCGCGCGCTGCTCGCGTGGTTGGATGCAAACTCCAGTCCGTGGGACAGGACTCGGTAGCCACGTCCCGTGGTTTCGCATGTGGGAAGGGGGTTGCAATGAGCAACGCTGGCAGATCATGGCCTGGCTGGTCATGGCCCAACTGGGCACCCCGGCTCCTGTGGAGAAGCCGCACGTGTCCGCGCTGTAACTCGGTACGGTTCCAGGAAGCCGAGATGCGGTGTCTGGATAACTTGTTGGTCATGTTTGCGCTGCGGCCTGTGCGCTGCATGTTTTGCTGGCGGCGCTATTACTGGTTCAGCCTTTATGCTTTGATGGCATGACGCGCAGGGTGCAGGCGGATGGCGCGAGACGATTTCTCGCGGGTGGGTGTCGCGGGACGGACCGCCTTCGGTCTGTATGAGGCGATCCATTCCGCAAGCCCAGGTGGAGCGTGGATTTGACTTACAAGCCGGAGGAGCGCTTTGCCGGCAGCCCGGGGTCGGGGTTTCGGTTGGCGTCGCGGGCAGCATCTTTGACCTGGCCCACAGCGTTGCGAATCTCGCCTCTGGTCTGCTGGAC
>JAJZFR010000166.1 GCA_021805265.1 Acidobacteriota bacterium
CGAAAGATCGCCGCGCCAGCAGGCTGCCCGTAGCAGCGTATCCCTTCAAACACGCTCGATCCGTAGTGGACCACGTGGCTCATTACATGAATGTTGGCTTGCTCCCACGGAATCAGACTTCCGTTGCGCCATATCTTTTCGGTCGCTTGAATTGGCATTGTCCTTCAGCTCCTGGTACACCTTGCGGTACGGCATAGGGTATCGCGAATCACAACACTCTGTCACGGATAACCCTTCTGACTTAGTGAAAAACCAGACCCCACAGGGCCGATGCAGGAATGCGCTCCAGCAACATACAATCAAGGGGTTCGTGGCGGGAATTTTTCCGTGTCAACTCAAGCCCATCGTTCTGGAGGCAATCTTGCATCGCATTCTCGGGATCGGCGAAATTTTGTGGGACATGCTCCCGACGGGACCACAACTCGGCGGCGCTCCGGCCAACTACAGCGTCATGGCCGCACGCCTCGGCAGCCACGCCGCCATTCTCAGCCGTCTCGGCGACGATCCCCTCGGCCAACAGGCGCGGGAGACGCTGGATCGCTTTCCCGTTGACGTTTCACTGCTTCAAACCGATACCCGCCACCCCACCGGACGCGTCACCGTCGAGTTGACCGACGGCCAACCAAGCTACGTCATCCACCAGCCCGTGGCCTGGGATTTCCTCGAACCATCCCAAAGCTGGCTCCATCTGGCCCGTTCCGCCGATGCCATCTGTTTTGGCACCCTGGCTCAGCGAAGCGCAGCTTCGCGCGCCGCCATTCACGCCGTCGTCGGTGCCACCACCTCGCAGTGCCATCGCATCTTCGACGTAAATCTGCGCGCGCCTTTCTACTCTGCGGAAATTCTCAGGGAATCCCTTCAGCTAGCCACCGTCGTCAAGATGAACGACGCCGAGGTTCCGCTCGTACTCAAGCTCCTCAATCTTTCTGTCGGCGCGCCTGAACATCTCCTCCGCCACGGAGCGGAACAGATACTAGAGGCATTTCCCGCCCTGCACCTGGTCGCCATCACCTGCGGCGGCGACGGCAGCCTGCTGGTCACCCATACCGAATCGCATCGTCATCCCGGCGTCCCCGTCCGCGTCCTCGACACCATCGGCGCGGGCGATGCCTTCACCGCCGCCATGACCCACTACCTGCTCCGCGCAGCGCCGCTCTCGGTGCTCAACGAAGCTGGCAACCGCTGGGGCAGCTTCATCGCCTCTCAGGCTGGCGCAATGCCAGAAATCCCCCCGGAAACCCTCGCCCGCATCCAGGTCGAAATCGAAACCTGACCCTCAAACCGCACCATGAAACAGGTGCGCGTACCCTCGAAAAACTCCAGGTAGCAACCCCGAAACCCAATTTGCAGAAACCGAATGTGGGTGCCCCAGGTCCGGATTTTCGGACCTGGGATTTCGCCTGCCCTAGCCAAATCCACTCGTTCGGTGGATCAGGCTCGTCCTACCGGTCCAGCATCCGCATCGTAGCCTCGGGATAACGCGGCCCGCTGGTCGCAGGAATAACCCGATCAATCTCCGCCAGTTCCTCTGCCTTCAGCGAAACATCGAGCGCGCCGAGATTCTCTTCCAGATACTGAATCCGCTTCGTCCCCGGAATGGGGAAAATATCCTCGCCCTGCGCCAGCAGCCACGCCAGCGCAAGCTGCGACGCGGTGCAGCCCTTGCCCGCCGCCAGCTTTTCGATATGCGCCACCAACTCCAGATTGGCGCGAAAATTCTCTCCCTGAAACCGCGGATGATTGCGCCGAACATCGCTCGGGTCCAGGTCCTCCGGCGTCCGGAAGCGCCCGGTCAGAAACCCGCGCCCCAGCGGGCTGTACGCCACAAACGCGATCCCAAACTCTCGCGCCACAGCCAGAATCCCGTCCTCCGGGTCGCGAGTCCACAGCGAATACTCCGTCTGCAGCGCCGCAATCGGATGCACCGCACACGCTCGCCGAATCGTCCCCGCAGCAGCCTCTGACAGACCCAGAAAGCGAACCTTCCCAGCCTTCACCAGCTCCGCCATCGCGCCCACCGTCTCTTCGATCGGCGTCTCCGGATCCACGCGATGCTGGTAATACAGATCGATCGTCTCCACTCCCAGCCGCTTCAGACTTGCCTCGCAGGCCGCGCGAACATACTCCCCCCTGCCGCAAATGCCCATCGGCGTGCCCGTCTCCGACCGCCGTATGCCAAACTTGGTCGCCAGGAAAACCCCCTCACGGCGACCTTGAATCGCCTTGCCGACCAGTTCCTCATTACGCCCCACCCCGTACATGTCGGCAGTATCCAGGAAACTCCCCCCCATATCGAGCGATCGATGGATCACTCGAATTGCCTCCGCCGCATCGCCCGGAACGTAGAAATCCGACATCCCCATGCAGCCCAACCCCAGCCGCGCTACTTGCGTCTCCGTCCCGCCGAACTTGCGGTATTCCATGTAAAAATCCATCTCGAATTCACTCCTTCCAACACCAGCATTCTACGCGCTGGAGTCCCGATCAGTCCGTTCCCGACGGATTGCCACCCGGCAGCGCCCGGCAGCACCCATCCAATAAGTGCGTGGCCCAACAAAAATCTCCAGAATGTATCGACCAGGTCGATGACATTCGCGTAACATTTGAAAGCAGTTCCAAACACAGTTCATCCCCTCCGGAAAGTTATCCAGAACATGCCCAAGAAACCAACCCAGAAAAGCGCCTCGGCAGAATCCGCCAGACGCATTCCAAAGCATCAGGTTGTCTTTGAATACCTTCAC
>JAJZFR010000029.1 GCA_021805265.1 Acidobacteriota bacterium
TTGGCTCCGTTGTTGGTGTCGGTACAGAACCCATCGCCTGGTGCCGCCAGGTTGAGCCGATTGAAGAGGTTGAACATCTCGACGCGGAACTGGGTGTTGATCCGGCTGCCAATCTTCGTATTTTTGAAGACGGAGAGATCGACATCCGAGAACCCAGGCCCATGCAGATCGTTGCGGTGGCTGTCGCCGAACTGGCCGTTCAACGAGGGCGTGTAGGCCGTCGAGGTCCAGTTCACGTAATAGCCGGTTGTGCTGTTGCCCTGCACACTTTTTGAAATGCCGGAGTTGGGATTGATGCCCGGCGTGAGATTCGAGCGTTCGGCAAACTCGTTGGTGCCGCTGCTGCCGCTGTTGCTCGAGTAGATGGTGAACGGCTGTCCACCGTGGAAGGTAAGCAGGCTGTTGAGCTGCCAGCCGCCGACCAGCGCTTTCGGACCGTGCGCCAGCGCCGGCACCATGTACGACAGGTAGGAGACAGAGGTGTTGCGTACGTCGAAGTCGCTGTTGCCATACTCGCATTTGAAGCACAGGCTGTTCTGCGGGTTATAGAGATAGATCTCGCTGATCTCGTCGAGCGAGTGACCCAGTGTATAGGCCGACTGCGCGATAAGACCATGCCAGTTGGAGATGCGCAGCGTGGCCTGCAGCGCGTTGTAATCCGAGGTGGCAACCGACTGAATCTGGTTGATCACTCCATAGTTGGGATACTGGGCAAAGTAGGCGCGGGTGGAGTTGGCTCCGCCGCTCCCGATGCCCGCCTGGTTGATGTCGAGCAGCGCGCGGAGTCTGCGCCCCGAGCTGCCAACGTAGCCAATCTGCATCTCGATGTTGTTCGTGAGTGTGCGTTGCAGGTTCAGGTTGTAGTTCTCGACGTAACCAGGGCGAAGATTCTGGTTGATGGAAAACACGTTGATGCTGGAGCAGTTTGCCTGCACGACGCTTGGGTTGGTCAGGCATGTATTGCTCGCGCTCAGCGCATTCGGAAAGATCGGCGTCCCGAAGGAAACCACGCCGACTGCCGGCGCGGTATCGATGGTCTGCACCGAGCCTGCCGGGTTGTCCTGGACGCCGAATGCGCCGCCGTTGCTGGAGAAGCGCGAGTTCAGGAAGTTGACCACGTTGGGGTTGTCATAGCCGAGACCAAAGCCGGCGCGTATCACCGTTTTGTCGTCGCGACCAGGCTGCCACGCAAGGCCGACGCGCGGCCCATAACCAGCGTGGTACTGCTGATAGAGGTTGGGAATATTGACTCCGGCAACCGCCAGACCATTGGGTGCGCCGGGCAGGAAGGTGCTCAAGTCCTTCGAGCCGTCGTGGATGGGACCTTCGTACTCGTAGCGCATGCCGTAGTTGATGTTCAGGCGAGGCGTAATCTGGAAGGTATCCTGCGCGAACAAACCGTAGGAATTCAGGAATACCTGTCGTTTCGGGTTGCCCTCGACGATGGATGTTCCGCCAGCGTTGAAGCATCCCGCGAGAAAATCGGCGAGCTGGAGGAATCGTGGGTCGGAAGTATCCGCAGCGGGCAGCGTGACCGAGCCGGGGGCCGAGTTTGTCAGAGCGTCGCAGGAGGTTCCGGCATTGCCAGACCACGGCCCTTGTGTGCCGTCAAAGACGAAGGTGCCGCGCTGATCGGCCTGGTAGAAGTCATCCACCTGAGCCTGGCGGAATTCCCCGCCGAAGTGCATCTCATGCCGACCGACGGTCCAGGAGAGCGATTCGTCGAGATGGCCGGTGATGTCGTTTCGTCCGGAGTTCGGAATGCCGCCCACCGAGTCGAACCCGTCGGAAGAGGAGCCAAGTCCACTGCTCGCGGAAGGCGCGGCGATCTGGATGCGCGGCGCGCCCACCAGAGAAGGCGCGGTCGCTGCCGTGTTCAATCCAAGACCGATCGGGTTGTAGTTGGTGCTGGCGTCAGAGAATGCCTGGTTGTAGTAGTTGACGCCGGCGAATATCTGGTTGCTCAGCCTCGGCGTCAGCACGGTGTTATAAGTCAGCGAGTAGTTCTGTACGTGCATCGGGCCGACTTCGTAGTAAGGCGTCAAGAGCGAGACGGTCGGCGCAGTCTGCGGTCCCTGGCCCACGTACCACTTGAACGAGAGTTTGTTGTTCTGGTTGATCGAGTAGTCCGCCTTCACCAGGCCGTTGTGGCTGAAGCCAAACTCGTTTTCCGGATTGGTGTAGTTGAAGGGTGTAGCCGGACCGGTGAGCGCGTTCGCTGGCCACAGTCCCTGATAATTTCCCGTTCCGTTGAGCAGGTTGGTCGCGACTTGATTGACCGGAACGTTATACGCATTCAGAATCGAGGTGGCCGCGGCCTGATAGCCCGCCGAGGGTTCGGTCGAGGGCTGATTCACGCCGATGGTGAACCGCTGATCCTCATAAGTGGTGAAGAGGAACAGGCGGTCCTTGAGGATGGGTCCGCCCGCAGAGTATCCGAACTGCTGGTTGCGCAACTCGGGCTTGGTCAGCGCCAGTTGCGACTTGGCCGCGAGGGCTTCGTTGCGGTTGTAGTAGTAGAGCGTTCCGTGTATCTGGTTGGTGCCGGACTTGATGGAAAGGTTCACCGTCGCGCCGGGACTGCGACCGATATCCGGGCCTGCCTGGGTCACCACGGAGACTTGATCGATGGCGTCGAGCGGCAGCGTGACACCGGCAATTCCGGAGATGCCGCCCTGGTTCGCTGCGGGAATGTTCCACCAGATGTCGTTGTTGTCCGCGCCTTCAATCTGCCAGTTGATCATGTCAGGCCGGGAGCCGTTGATCGAGCCGTAACCGCCGCCGGAGTAGCCCGCATAGCCGGGCGTAACCGCGACCAGCTGGGTAAAGTCGCGACCGTTCATCGGCGTATCCTGAATCACCTGATTCGGAATGTCCGTCGTCTGCACAGTCGAGGTTGTGTCGAGAGCGAGCGCGTCGGCGGAGACCTCGACCGTCTCGCCAGCGGAAGCGATTCCGAGCTTCACCGGGAGCGTGTACACCGTGCCTGCGGAGACCGGCACACCGGCAATTTTTTCCGGCTTGAACCCCGCGATTGTCACGTTGATGGTGTAGGTGCCGACCGGAATATCGCGGAAGGCAAACTCGCCCGCGCTCGAACTGACCGCCTTGAGAGAGACTCCTGTCGAAGCGTGCACGGCTTCCACCATCGCCCCTGGCACGACGGCGCCCGATTGATCGGTAACCGTGCCATTGATGGCACCGCGAAAGGTCTGCGCCTGTGCCATGCGACTCCCGATGGCAAACAACATAACCAGAATTATGAAAAGAAAGACGGGACCGCGCCAACGAGGAGTACTGCGAAGAGAACTGCGAGTTATCATGCGTGCTACCTCCGAAAATGGGTAAATGAATGCGTTCGCCGCTCATCACGCGGATGGGCGACGTTATAGGAAATGAAGATAGAAATTGCCTGCGACCGCAGCGAACCGGGCCTGACCAGGGACGACTAACTTATGCTCAAGATGTGGTTCGGGTACCGCAAATAGGGGTTATGAGGGTACAGAAATGCCGCGGCGCTTGTGCGCGCACGGAGGAACCGCTTGCTTGTCAGGGTAATTACAGCGATGGAAACAGGATGGGTTGATTTCCATTCTTAAACATATGGTTAACTATTGGAAAATTGCAACAAAAAAATGCGCCTGCGACAACATATCTTTGCCGCAGAGCATCGAAGCCAGCGCATTGGAGCTCTCCACCACCCGCTAAAATACGCCTTCCATCGCCGCCTGAAACGGCTGGTGAGCGGGCACCGAATGGACGGATGGTTGGTTGTTCTCTTTCTGCGTAGCCTTCTCTGCCTCCGTTACGCGAATCATCAATTCTCCTGTCGCATGGAGGAAAAAAACACACAATGCGGAGCGATTTCGTTCGATGTCGCAGAAGTTCGCGCTGTGAATCTCGGCGGAGGGAACCGTCATCGTACACGGACGTGGCAGCGCGGACTTGATCGTCCCCGCGATCATGTTGGCGATCTCGCGTGTGGCATCGAGGAGGTCTTCGATGCCGATGCCTTCCGCAGGCTGCATCAACATGGCTGAGGTCGCGGAGCGCGCCAGTCCAGTGGTCAAGCGGACCTCGATGCGCCCGTTCCAGACTCCGGCCAGGTCGCAACTACCCAGCACGTGCTCCTCGCCGATGCAGCGTCCGTGCAGCTCGCCAAGCGACTCCAACTCCATGCCGAGCATCTGTTCCCAGAACTGGGCGCTGGCCTTGCTGATGCCTTCCTCTGTCACTTTCACACTCATCGACGCACTCCTGGCACGACCATCGGTTCCCCCAAGCACCTGCGTTTGGGATGGGTTTCCGATGAGGAAAATCTCACCCACAAGTGCTTCATCGCCCTATCGTGGGAGTTCTTTAATACGCGTTCCGACAGCGGCAACAGAACACCACCCCTGCACTCACTCTGTGGCAAATTCAATTACCAAAGCGTCCAGCGCGGCCAAAGATGGCATCGGGACATCTCAGATGCAGTTCAGGCCGTCAGTCGATCCAGCGCCTCTGCATTCAGAATGGTCATGCTCACGCCTTTGATCGTGATCAGTTTGTCGCGACGAAACTGATTCAGCAACCGCGTAACTGTCTCGCGCGAGGTGCCAGCCATGTTGGCCACTTCCTCATGCGTCAGCGCCATGGTGAACTTCAGTTCCTCGCGACCGCAGGCCGCCGAGCGCGCCCACTCGAGCAACAGGTGAGCCAACCGTCCGGCTGCCGAGCCGGAGAGCGCCAGCCTTCGTGCGTTGTTGAAGACCGTCTGGTATTCGGCGGAGAGGGATTGCGCGGCGTGCATGCTGGCGATGCCGTGGGCGTTGAGGAACCGGACAAACTCTTCTTTGCGCACGGTTTTCAACTGGCAAGGCTCGATGGTTTCAGCTGTGACCTCGTGGGGGGCTTCCGCCAGCGCGGCGTTCAATCCAAGCAGGTCGCCGGGGCCGGCAATCTTGAGGATCAGGATGCGGCCCTCGCGAGATGTAGAGTAGAGCTTGACCTGACCGCTGCAGATCACGAAGACATTGCGCGCCGCATCGCCCTCCGTAAACAGCCTAGCGCCGGGCGCGTGACTGACCAGGATGCCAATCGTGTCGAAATCGGCCAGCGCCTCCGGGGTGAGATTGCAGAACAGCCTGAGTTGACGGTGTTCGCAATGGAGACAATCCTGCTGGTCGCGGCGCTGCTCGAATGGAATCATTCCTGTATATCCCGGACCTGCGATTGAGCGCACAGAACAGAGCCAGTATAGCTCCGATTCGATAGCCGCAGCTGATTTTCGCGGGTTGGTTCATCGGCTGCGGTTGAAGAAAAGCCAGAGGATTGCAACAATCGTTTGTTTTCGCTTGCAAATCGATTCCTCCGGGCTGTAGTCTTCCTGACGATATGAATTCCACGAATAAGTCTTTCTCTATGCGAAGTCTCTGTTCTCCTGCTCGTCCTCTTGTCGCTGTTCTTGTTGCCTCGCTGGCCGGGATGGTCGGGCTGACCGGCATGGCTGCGATGCTTCCGCTGCGCCTGATGGCAGAGATGCCCCAAGCGGCGCTGACAGGCCCGGCGCCCGATTCCCCCGCAATGGAATCCGCAGCTCGGGCCATGATTGCCAAACTGACCCTCGATCAGAAGATCGAGTTGTTGGGCGGCGTGGACGGCATGTTCACCCAGGCCATTCCATCGATCAACCTGCCCCGCTTGAAAATGTCCGACGGCCCGCTGGGCGTACGCAGTTGGGGGCCGACGACCGCCTACGCCGGCGGCGCGGCGCTGGCCGCCACCTGGGACCCGGGGCTGGCCAGAAAGGTTGGCGAAGGGCTGGGCCGCGATGCACGCGCACGCGGGGTTGATTTCCTGCTGGGGCCGGGCGTGAATATCGCCCGCTCGCCGGTAAGCGGGCGCAACTTCGAGTACCTGTCCGAAGACCCCTATCTGAATGCGCAGCTTGTTGTGCCCTATATCGAGGGTGTCCAGGCGCAGGGAGTCAGCGCAACGGTGAAACACTTTGCCGCCAACAACCAGGAGTACGACCGACACAACGTCAGCTCCGACGTGGACGAACGGACCCTGCGCGAGCTTTACCTGCCCGCCTTCGAGGCTGCCGTCAAGGTGGCCGGGGTGACTGCCGTGATGGACTCCTACAACCTGCTCAACGGCGTCCACGCGACCCAGAATGATTTCCTCAACCTCAAGGTGCTCAAGGGCGAGTGGGGATTCCGTGGCCTGCTGATGTCGGACTGGGACGCAACCTACGACGGCGTGGCCGCAGCCAACAACGGGCTGGATCTCGAGATGCCTTACGCCAAGTTCATGAACGAAAAGACTCTGCTGCCCGCAGTGAAGGCGGGCAAGGTGACCGAGGCAACCATCGACGACAAGATTCTGCGCCTCTTCCGTGTGGCGCTGCGCTATGGCTGGATCGGCCCCGATGCACGCCCGCAAGACGTGGATGCGCTGCCTACCTACTCGGTCGCCGACCGTGCGACCGCGCTCGCCGGAGCAAGAGAAAGCATTACGCTGCTGAAAAACGAAGGGAATCTGTTGCCCTTGAGCGCCGAAAGAGTGAAGACCCTCGCGCTCATCGGCCCGGACGCCTATCCGGCGATTCCCGGTGGCGGCGGCTCGTCCCAGGCGCAAGCCTTTGACCCGGTCAGCATCCTGACCGGGCTGGCCAATCTGGCCTCGGTCGAAGGGATCAAAGTGGTCTACGCGCGCGGACTGCCCCAGGCGGGCGAGGTCTTTGGCCAAACACACTTCGACGGCAAGGTGCTGGTGGAGAGCTTTGACAATCGCACCTTTACCGGCAAGGCGACAGTCACCCATCAGGATCAGATGAACGACCTGAAGCCCGCGATGTGGGATGTCGAGGACCCGCACCAGCGTAGCCTGCGCTACACGGCGACGTTCAAGCCCGAGCAATCAGGCAAATATCTGCTGCTGGCTGGAGCTTCCGGCGAGGATGCCTACACCGTGACCGTCGATGGCAAGCAGGTGATCGAGCAGGTACATCGGGAGGGCCAGTTTCCGCTGGCCGCGACGCTGACCTTGACCGCCGGGCAGCCGGTACACCTGGTAGCCAGCTACATACCGCGCGCGCCGGGGATACGCATGGCTCTGGGCCTGATGCCCGAGTCGAAGCTGATCTCGGACGACGCGCGTCGTCTCGCCGCCGAGGCGGATGCGGTTGTGCTCTCCGTCGGCTTCGATCCGGACACCGAGAGCGAGGGCTACGACCGAACCTTTACCCTCCCCTGGGGCCAGGATGCGCTCATCGACGCGGTGGCCACAGCCAATCCGAAGACCATCGTGGCGCTGACGGCGGGCGGCGCGGTGGATACGTCGCGCTGGCTGGGCAAGGTTCCCGCGTTCCTGCAAACCTACTATCCGGGCCAGGAGGGCGGCACGGCCGTGGCCGAGGCGCTGCTGGGCAAGATCAATCCCGAGGGCAAGCTGCCGGTGACCTTTGACCGCAGCTTCGAGGACGATCCGACCTTCCACAACTACTACTCGGCGAAGCAGGCGGACGGGTTGCAGCATGTCCACTATGCCGAAAAGCTGATGGTCGGCTATCGCTACTGGACCACGACCGGCAAGCATCCGCTGTACCCCTTTGGCTATGGGCTGAGCTATACAACCTTTGCCTTCTCGAACCTCAACGTGCAGCCTACAGTCAAGGTTGGCGATTCGGTGACGGTGAGCTTCGATGTGACAAATACCGGCAGGGTCGCGGGAGCCGACGTTGCCCAGCTTTACGTCTCCGAGCCGAGCGCGCCGGTCACTCGGCCTGAGCGCGAGTTGAAAGGCTTCGAAAAGGTTCTGCTGGCGCCCGGCGAACGCCGGACCGTGACCTTGAAACTGGACGCGCGCAGCTTCAGCTACTGGGATGTGGCCACGCACGGCTGGAAGATGGACGCGGGCAAGTTCATGGTCCACGTGGGCGACTCGTCAGAATCGACGCCGCTCGAGGCAACCATCACGGCGGCTCAGTAGCCCTGGTTCGGGGCTTCAAGCGCGGTAGGGTTGGCAGAGAAACGGCAGGCGAGGCCGACCCTCGCCTGCGCTCCCCAAATTCCCCGGAACAGCGCGCCATGGCAAATCTCCCGCCGGGGAGTGTTAACTGTCCCAGAGTCTGTCATCAACTTTTCAGGGGATGAAGACTAATTCCAATAATTCGGGTTAGAAAAGATGGAGAGTGCGTCCAAAGAGACGGGCGATGTGTCAACCTGTTGCGAGACTGGCTGAAAAGAGGCCCTGAGGATGCGATTCCTCCGACAGATAAGCACGAAGGGAGAAAGACCCATGAAAGCGATGGTTTCAACTGTTGTATTGCTTGCCGCGGCATCGATGTTTACCGGCGTTGCGGCTCAGGCTCAAGCCGATACAGGGGCACAGGGGCAGGCCCTGATCACCGTGATGCCGAAGCACGATAAAGACCCCAGCCCAAAGATCACCCCCGATGAGATCAAGTTGATGGTGGATGGCAAACCGGCCAACGTGGCTGGCATTACCTCGTCTCAGACGTCCGGCTCCAATCTTGAATTTGTGGTACTGCTTGACGATTCCTCGCGCTCCAGCCTGGGCATTCAGTTGGGGGATATTGAACACTTCATTCTCTCTCTGCCACCGAATGCCAAGGTTGCCCTGGGTTACATGCAGTACGGTCAAGCCCAGATGGTTACGCCCTTAACCTCGGATCGCGGCCTGGTGGTCAAGGGGCTGCACCTCCCTGGAGGGGCATCCTACACGAACGGCAGCCCGTACTTCTGTCTTTCGGAGCTGGCTAAACACTGGCCCTCGGGCAACCTTCATGCGCAGCGCGATGTCCTGATGGTCACCGATGGCATCGACGATTACGAGCGCCGCTTCGATCCGGAAGACCCCTACGTCCAGTCGGCGATCGAGGATGCCGTCAGGGCGCACCTCGTCGTCTACACGCTCTACTGGCACGGTCGCGGCGATCCCGGCAGCTCGTCCTACGTCGGCAATGGCGGCCAGAACCTGCTCGTCGAAGTGACCGACGCTACGGGCGGGGTATCGTACTGGGAAGGCTTCGGCAACCCGGTCTCCTTCGAGCCGTTCCTGAGCGACCTGAACCGCAGGCTGCGCAACCAGTACGAGCTGAGCTTTAGCGCGCCCGCCTACACGGGCAAGCCGCAAACCGTTTCCATGCGATTCAAGCTGGATAAAGCAGCCAACGCCAAGGTGAGCGCTCCGCAACAGGTCTACATCTACCACTCGAACGACGCGCCCAGCGAGTGATCGGGGGCTTCCGTGCAATCCAACGAACGGGCAGCGGAAACTATCTTCGCTGCCCGTTTCCGTTGGCCAGTCGCTGGCCCAAACAATTCACCACGAACGAATCCTTCCCGGACTTTCCCTCAGTCCGCGTTAGCTGCTATGCTCAGCCTGCAAAGCGAAAGCTCGAACAGAAAACCGATTTATTTGAGAATCAGGTTGGTTTTGGCAAAGCGAGGAAAGTATGTGGTTTCTGGGCATGGACATCGGCACCAGCGGAACGCGGGCCGTGATTATCAACGAGCAGGGGCAGATCGTCAGTTCCGCCTCGGAGGAACACGCTCCGTTTCAAACCCCGCACCCCGGCTGGGCTGAGCAGGACCCGGAAGACTGGTGGCGCGCTGCGGTCGTCGCCATTCGCGCCGCGCTGGCCGCTGCTCCCGAGCCGCGACAGCCTGTAGCCGGGGTCGGCCTGACCGGGCAGATGCACGGCGCTGTGCTGCTGGATGCTGCGGGACGCGTACTCCGCCCCTCGCTCATCTGGTGTGACACTCGCACCCAGCCGGAGTGCGACTGGCTTCACGAACAGATCGGCTACGAGCGGCTGATCGAGTTGACCTGCAACCCGGCACTGCCCAATTTCACGCTGACAAAATTGCTTTGGGTCAAGCGCCACCAGCCGGAGATATTTGCCCGGACTGCGCACATTCTCTGCCCCAAGGACTACATCCGCTTCCGCCTCACTGGCACCTATGCCATCGACGTGCAGGAGGCCAGCGGAACCCTGCTGCTGGACGTGACGCGCCGCCGCTGGTCCACAGAAGTGGCCGCTGCGAGCGGCATCCCCGAGTCCTGGCTCCCCGAGGTCTTCGAGTCAACCGAAGTCTGCGCCGCCATCTCTGCGGAAGCGGCGGCCCTGACCGGACTCTCTGCGGGCGCGCCAGTGGTCGCGGGCGCGGGTGACCAGGGCGCGGGAGCGGTCGGCATGGGCATCCTCCAACCCGGCTCGGTCTCGGCCACCATCGGCACCTCGGGCGTAGTCTTCGCCGCCACCGACAGCCCTGTGAAAGACCCCAAAGGCCGCCTGCACACCTTCTGCCACGCCGTTCCCGGACGCTGGCACGTCATGGGCGTGACGCAGTCGGCGGGGCTGAGTTTTCGCTGGCTGCGCGAGACGTTTTTCGCCGGGCAGGATTACGACGCGCTCACCGCCGCAGCCAGCCGGATCGCGCCCGGCAGCGACGGCCTCGAATGGGCGCCCTACCTGCTCGGCGAGCGCACCCCGCATCTTGACCCGACCGTCCGTGCGGCCTTTGTCGGAATCGGCACGATCCACTCCGCGGCCCATTTTGTCCGCGCCGTGCTCGAGGGCGTCGCCTACTCGCTCCAGGACACCTTCACGCTCTTTGCAGAGTTGGGCATCCCTGTCACGGGCATTCGCCTGGGTGGTGGCGGCGCGCGCGGACCGCTGTGGAGACAGATTCAGGCAGCCGTCTACGGACACCCCATCGAAACGCTCACCGCCGAGGAAGGCGGAGCTTTCGGCGCGGCACTCATGGCTGGCGTGGGTGCGGGAGCATGGCCCTCGCTCGACGCAGCCTGCGCACAGGCCATCACCGTCGCCGAACGCATCTCGCCCGATGCCGCCGACATGGCTGCCTATCGCACCGGCTACACACGCTGGCGCAAGCTCTATCCCGCGCTGGCCACACTGCGCTGAGTCACGGAGCTGAGTCGAGCAACCATTCAAGGACCGGCTGTCAGAGCGATTCCTGCGCCACTGCAAGCGATGGAAATGCCAGCCGCCAGGCCAGATCGATGCCACGCGTGGCCACAAAGTGTGCGGGCGACTCGGCCCCGACGTGGACGCCGAGCATCCGGCCAAACATCTGCGGCTCGGAGGCGAGAACGCCAATCGCACGGCGGCGGAACGCGGGCCAGCGGTCCATCCCCAGCATCACCTGGGCCATGGTCTGCGGCAATTTGAGAATCGAGG
>JAJZFR010000284.1 GCA_021805265.1 Acidobacteriota bacterium
CTTCTTCAGCATGTGTCGCGATGAGAAACTGAACTCCGCTCTTCGTACTCTTTTCGCGGAAATACTCCATGACCTCGCGCTGGAGGCTGGTATGCAGATGGGCGTCTGGCTCGTCGAGAAGAATTGTGGTTGGTCTGTAACCATAGAGAAAAGCGAGCAGTGTGAGAGTCTGGTGGAACCCACTTCCGCCGGAAATGATGTCGTAATCTTTATTCCCATTTCCAGTCGCTTTCCGAAATTCGAGATCAATCTGCGTATCGACACCTGGGCGATACTTCGGCGACTGAAGTTTTACTGAAAACCATTTTTCAACGACCTTGACAATTTCATCCCAGTCTTTCCGTTCAGGATTCATTTTGCCTTTGGTCAAAGGTGGTTCTGGAGTTTGTTGCGCATTCTGCGGGCTGTACACGCGATACAAAAGATTACGCAAAACGCTGCCCGGCTGCGCCTTGCCGACCTGCTTGCGCATCGGTCCATCGTCTCGCCACTCTTCAATTGGTTCAAGACCGGAAAATGGCGGAACATAGGCAATGATTGGCAGTACGCCTGCATCCTTCAATTTCTTGAATTCGGCCCATCCACCAACGGGAATTGCGTAGATGCTCTGGGGCGACTGGTATCGAAGCTCAACAGCAAAGCTATATTCGCTCTGATTTTGTGTCCACGTGAGACCGATGTGGATCAGGATGTATTGAGACGCCGAATTTTCCTTCCCCTTTGCAGAGGTAGCGTTGAATCGGTCTGAGCGGTTACGCCACAAAAGATTGAACTCGGGCAGAGGCAGTGCAGTAAAACCTGGCAGGACGATCTGGATACCGCTCGAACCCTTGCGGTTTGCGCCCGAGCGCCCGAACTCTTCGACACAAAACTGCCAGATGGCGATTGCCTGCAGGATCGTGCTCTTGCCGCTATTGTTGCGCCCCAGCAGTAGGTCATACTGACCGAAGTTATATTCCTGATCTTCGATACTCTTGAAGTTTTTAAGATGTAGCTTCATGATCATCGAATGACTGACCTCCACGCATGGCTGCTTTGGCTTTGAATGCTGATTCTACTGCCCACGCTCCAGCGCGTCGAGCAGCATCGGCGCAAGCTGGCTCACGCTCCCCGCCCCCAGCGTCAGGATCAGGTCGCCCGGTCGCGCCTGGGCCACAACCCGCTCCACCGCTGCCGCAAAATCCCGCGCATAGTCAGCCGCAGGAGTCGCGATGCGCGAGGCCAGCACCTCCCCGTCAATGCCCGGAATCGGCTCTTCGCTGGCCGCGTACACCGGCAGCACCGTCACCGAATCCGCCAGCGCAAACGCCGCGCTGAACTCCTCCATCAGGTCGCGTGTGCGCGTGTAACGATGCGGCTGAAACACCACATGCACCCGCGCATAGCCGCACTCCCGCGCCGCCCCCAGCGTGGCCACGATCTCCGTCGGATGGTGGCCATAATCATCCACCACGGCCACCCCATTCGCCCGCCCGCGCAATTGAAATCGCCGGTCAACTCCGCGAAAGCTCTCGAGGCCCTGCGCAATCGCCGCCTCGGCTATCTCCAACTGGCAGCCCACAGCCACCGCCGCCGTCGCATTCAGAATGTTGTGCCGGCCCGGCACACGCAGCGCAAACGGACCCAGCGCGCCGGTCGCCGTCACCACGCGAAAACGGCTGAACTCCCCGGCGCTCCCGCTCTGCCCGATCACCTCCAGCCGAAAATCCGCTCGCTCCGACTCGCCGTAGGTCAACACGCGCCGCCGCACACGCGGCAATATCCCCGCCAGCAGCGCATTATCCACGCACGCCGTCACCGCGCCATAGAACGGAACCCGGTCCATGAAGCTGAGAAATGCGGCCTCCACATCGGCCATATCGCGATAACAATCCATGTGTTCGCGGTCCAGATTCGTCACAATCGCCAGGATCGGGGACAGCTTCAGAAACGAGCGGTCGCTTTCGTCCGCCTCGGCCACCAGATAATGCGACTTGCCCAGCCGAGCATTCGAACCCAGCGCATCCACCCGCCCGCCAACCACCACCGTAGGGTCAAGCCCGCCCGCCGCCAGCACCGCCGCAACCATTGAGGTCGTCGTCGTCTTCCCGTGCATCCCCGCCACGGCAATGCCATACTTCAGCCGCATCAGCTCGGCCAGCATCTCCGCCCGCTGGATCACCGGAATTCGCCGCTCCCGCGCCTCGGCTACCTCGGCATTCGTCTCGCTCACCGCAGAGCTGGTAACCACCACCGTCGCCCCGCCCAACTGCCCCCGCGCATGCCCTTCAAACACGGTCGCGCCAAGCTGCGCCAGACGATCCGTAATCGCTGACCGTCTCTGATCCGAACCCGAGACGCGCATCCCCAGGTTGAGCAGTATCTCGGCGATCCCGCTCATGCCGATCCCGCCGATGCCGATAAAGTGTACGTGCTGTTTTTGAATGAACATCGGGGAGACGCTGGACCCAATCAGGACAACAAAATCAAGGGTAACAAACCCTCCCCGATTCTTCCCGCGTCTCTGCGGTCTCCAACCAGCTTCCCCGGCTTCCCCTCAGGCAACCTCGGGCATGCCCCCGCGAACCGCCGCAATCTCCAACGGAAAACTGTATATCTCCAGATCGATACTCACGATCTCCGAGCCGCAGTCCTCGTTGCTCTGCCGCGTACACTGGCACAGTTCCGTCAGGCGAATATGCGCCGTCTGGCTCAGCTCCAGCCCAACCGCAACCAGCACCGTGTACATCTCCACGCAGTGCCGGCGCTCGAACTCGAACAGCAGGTTGATCACCCCCGTCTCATTCGCCCCGCGACTCAGAACCCATCCACCGCAGCCCAAAATTGCGCCCGTCATCGTCTGGATCAGCCGCGTCGGCTCTTCCGCCGTGGTCGCTTTGATCTGCAGCGCCCACGCCATGCTGATCCGGCCATTCGTGTTGGGTAACATCGCAGTATTCATCGGAGTCTCTGGCCGGTTTATCGTCCTCCATGACGCTCCCATGACTTCTGTTGCGCTCCGATACGAGACTGCGTCACAGGCGGACACCTTCCCCCAATCCGGATCGCTCCATCCCCGGTCTGTTGCAAAGCAAAAGCTGTGATAGCCTGCGAATCAGTATGCAGGCAGGCACCGGCATTGACATTACCGAGGTACCGCGCATCCGCGAATCCATCCAGCGATTCGGCGAGCGATTCCTCAACCGCGTCTACACTCCCAGCGAACAGGCTTACTGCCTGCGCAAGAAAAAAACCGCTGCGGAAAGTTTCGCCGCCCGCTTTGCCGCCAAGGAGGCAGCGGCCAAAGCCCTCGGAACCGGCATCAGCCACGGCATCGGCTGGCTCGAGATCGAGGTCACACGCGACCCCAACGGACGGCCAGGGCTTCTCTTTCACGGCCGAGCCGCTGAGCGCGCCAGGATCCTCGGTGTGTTTCAGGCCTCGCTTTCCCTCACCCACACCCGCGAACTCGCCATGGCCAGCGTCTCCCTCGAGTCCGCCGACAAATAGGGAATCGCTGCACAAGCCCTGCTTCTGAAGGGTACGGGCTTCCGCCCCGAGGGAAGGAAGAAGAGATTGATCCGAGCTTCCCTGACTCCGGCCTGGCCTCGCATTCTGTTATCCTCACCTCAAGAAAGCGAGTGAACGATGCCCAGCCAGCAGGAGCTTAAGTGGTCACAACTCAGAGTTGGCCTGGTCGTTATCGCCGCCCTCGCCGCCCTCAGTGTGCTCATCTTTCTCATGTCCGGCTCCACCGGAGGACTCTTCACCCGCAAGGTCAATCTACGCGCCTATTTTGACAATGCAAACGGGCTGACTGCGGGCGCTCCCGTCACCCTGGATGGCGTCACCATAGGCAGTGTCAACAGCGTTCGCATTCTCGCCCACCATGAGCCGGACGCGGTCGAGGTCAACCTCCGCGTCGGCGCTCAGTTCCTGCCCTCGCTCCACATCGACTCCACTGCGGCCATCGTTCAGGCCGGCGTTCTCGGCGACGCCTTCCTCGACATCTCTTCCGCCACCGCCAATGGCCCCATGCCCACCGACGGAACCACCCTCCGCGTCGCCCGAGCACCCGGCATTCCAGAGGTCATCCGCACCAGTCAGCAGACCCTCACCACCACCAACAGCGTCATCACCAAGCTCGGCACCGCCATGGACACCATCAACGGCGGCAAAGGCACCGCCAGCATGTTGATGAACGACCCGGAGGTTGCCCGCAACATCACCCGCATGATCGCCCAGTTGGAAATCCTCACCGAGCAGTTGTCCAGCGGAAAAGGCACCCTCGGCAAGCTCATCACCGACGACCAGCTCTACGACCGCGCAAACTCCACCATCGACAAGCTCGACAACATCGCCACTCGCCTCCAGAACGGCCAGGGCACCGCAGGAAAGCTCATCCAGGACGACGCCCTCTATCAGAACCTGAACACCGCCGTCATCAACACCAACACCCTGCTCTCGGGAATCAACTCCGGCAACGGCTCGCTCGGCAAACTCGCCCACGACCCAGCCTTCGCCCAGAAGGTCGAGGAGTCCGTCACCCGCCTCAATGACCTGCTCAAGGGCCTCGACGAAGGCAAAGGATCGCTCGGTCAACTCGTCGTCAATCGTTCCCTCTACGACCACGCCGACCAGACCCTGCAACAGAGCGGAGGTCTCGTCGCCGCCATGCGCAATGACCCCAAAAAATATCTCACCGTCCACGTCAAGCTCTTTTGATTTCAGATGCTCCCCACATCCCTGAATTCGGCAGTCAGCGCGAAGAATATCTCCGCCAAGGAACACTGGGAGTCGGTTTACAGTTCTCGGCCCATCGAAGGCGTAAGCTGGTTTCGCCCTCATCTCGAAATTTCCTTCGCCGCCATGGTTCGGGCCATTGCCGCCCAGTCCCTGTCCCCTGCCACGGCTTCCATTCTCGATGTCGGCGGCGGCGCATCCACTCTGATCGACGATCTGCTCGAGTACGGCTGCCGCAGCGTAACCGTCCTCGATATTGCCCCGTCCGCGCTCGAGGCCGCGCGGCTTCGCCTCGGAACACAGGCGGCCCTGGTTCACTGGCTTTGCGCGGATATTCTCGATCCCGCGACCGCACTCCCGACCGTGGACATCTGGCACGACCGCGCCGTCTTTCATTTCCTCGTCGAGCCGCCGGACCGCGAGCGCTACATCTCTGCCCTTCGCGCCTCGCTCCGCATCGGGGGACACCTCGTGCTCAGCACCTTTGGCCCGGAGGGTCCGGAGCGCTGCAGCGGCCTGCCAACCCGACGCTACAGCCACTCCTCGCTCGCCCGAGAACTCGGAGCCGGCTTCACCCTCCTCGACGGCCACACTTCCATTCACCAGACGCCATCCGGAGCGACGCAGCAGTTCACCACCGCGCATCTTCGCCGGAACTCCTGAATCTCCGGCTCAAACCTGCCTGAGAACGATCCGTCTATCCGTTTTGATCTGCTGGAATTCCGGTTCCAAAACTCATGGTTTTGCTCTGTCCAGGGATCGGGTTAGCCGTGATAGTGTTTTACTCAGCGTTCCGGCACCACGCCGACCGCTCCGACTGGCAGATGCTTCCCCGCGTGTTGGCCAAGCCCATTCTGAAGGATTTTCGATGACATTCCCGCGTCCCAATATCCTCGCCCTCGGCGCTTTCGCCGCCGCTGCCTGCCTCCTGTCTCCCGCGCTCAGTGCGCAACACCTTGCGGCAGCCGCCGACAGCTCGGCCTCGCCCGCACCGCCCGCCGCCATTCACAGCTTCGACGAAACCGCCATGGACAAGACGGCAGATCCCTGCACCGATTTCTACCAGTACGCCTGCGGCAACTGGGTCAAAAACAACCCCATCCCCTCCGATCAGGTGCGCTGGGCGCGCTCCTTCTCGCTCCTCCATGAGCGTAACCAGTACCTGCTCTGGCAGGACCTCGACGCCGCCGCAAAAGACCCCAAAACACCCCTCGAAAAGAAATACGGCGACTACTACGCCGCCTGCATGAATACCGATCTGGTCGAGCAGAAGGGCATCTCCCCCATCGAGCCGGCACTCCGGCAGATCGGCACCCTCAGCGACTCCAGGCAGCTTGCCAATGTGATCGCCGAACTCTCCGCCGAGGGAAGTCCCGCCCGCCTGTTTCGCTTTGGCATCACCCAGGACGACAAGGACTCGAGCCAACAGATCGCCGAAACCTTCCAGGCCGGGCTTACCCTCCCCGACCGCGACTACTACCTCTCCCCGGCCAAGCACTTTCAGGAGATTCGCGACCAGTACGTCACCCACGTGACCAGAATGTTCACCCTCGCCGGCGACACACCCGACAAGGCCGCCAAAGAGGCCGCCAGCGTGATGGAGATTGAAACCGCTCTGGCCAAAGGCTCCATGAGCCGAACCGACATGCGCCAGCCCACCAACGTCTACCACATCTACAAAGTCGCCGACCTTGAATCCATGACCCCCAACTTCAACTGGCCCGTCTACTGGAAGGCCGTTCAGGTCGGCCACTTCGACACCCTCAACGTCGCCACGCCCGATTTCTTCAAGACCATGAACGGCCTGATCGCGAGCGAACCCGCCTCCGCCTGGCAGTCCTATCTCCGCTGGCAGACCATCCACGGCGCCGCCAGCAACCTGCCCAAAGCCTTCTTCGACGAGAACTTCAACTTCTTCGGCAAGACCCTCGCCGGTCAGCAAGTGCCTCAGCCGCGCTGGAAGCAGTGCTCCGCCATGACCGACCGCGCCCTCGGCGAGGCCGTCGGGCAGGACTGGGTCAAGCAGAACTTTCCGCCCCAGGCCAAGGCCAGCATGGACCAGCTTGTCGCCGCTCTTGAAAAGGCCCTCGGCCAGGACATCCGTACCCTGCCCTGGATGACCGACGACACCAAGAAAGCCGCCGAAGAAAAACTTGACCTCATCCGCAACAAGATCGGCTACCCCGAAAAGTGGCGCGATTACTCCGCCCTCACCGTCCAGCGCGACGACCTCATCGGCAACCTTGACCGCGCCGTCGTCTTCGAGCGCAATCACGACCTCTCCAAGCTCGGCAAGCCGGTTGACGAAAAGGAGTGGGGCATGTCCCCGCCCACCGTCAACGCCTACTACGATCCCTCCATGAACGACATCAACTTCCCCGCCGGAATTCTCCAGCCGCCGTTCTTTGACGCCTCCATCGATCCCGCTGTCAACTTCGGCGGCATCGGCGTCGTCATCGGCCACGAGATGACCCACGGCTTCGACGACGAGGGCAGCCAGTTCGACGGTCACGGCAACCTCCGCGAGTGGCAGACTCCCGCCGACCGCAAGGCATTCACCGAGCGCACCGACTGCGAAGTCAACGAATACAACGGCTTTGAAGCCTCGCCCGCCCACGACGCCCTGCCCGCCCAGCACCTCAACGGCAAGCTCACCCTGGGCGAAAACACCGCCGACAACGGCGGCCTGCGCATCGCCTACCTCGCCCTGCTCGACACCCTCGCGGCGGAACACAAGTCCGTCGAAGACAAAATCGGCGGCTACACCGAAGCGCAGCGCTTCTTCCTCGGCTTCGCTCAGGTCTGGTGCCAAAACCAGACCGATCAGTCCGCGCGACAGTCCGCGCTCGTCGATCCTCACTCCCCTGGCCAGTGGCGCACCAACGGCTCGGTCCAGAACTTCGACGAGTTCGGCAAAGCCTTCGGATGCAAGAAAGGCGCTCCCATGTACCCCGTAAAAGCCTGCCGCGTCTGGTAATTCCACAGCCCGGTGCGCCATTGCCCGACTCCGTCTGATAGCCTCTTTCTATGGGCTTACACACTCAGGGCCTGACAGCGATGTCGGGCCTTGCGTGTGTAGGCGCTACGATTGGAAACTCTCTGCGATCTTTTCCTCTCCAACCTCCTTCCGCCGCCCATCCGGATCAGCCTTCCGGACTCGCGCAGGAGTGCGCCGAGTTCGAGGCCGGAATGGATAACGGAAGAGCCTTCGCTTCGTCCATAACCTATGCAATCATCCGCGCTGAGTGGCCATGCCCGGCGGCAGCTCTCGGACAGAAACTAGGCACAATGGCCCCCCGCCTTTTACAATGCAGCGAGGGACCCAAACCCACCCAGCTCTGCTGCGGAACATGAAACCTGACGGCTCATCGCCGACTCAGGACGAAGGAATCGCATGAAGTTCAGCAAATTCGGCAAGACAGCGCTGGCCGCAGCCCTCGGCACGGCAATGACCTTCAGCCTCAGTTCTTGCATCTACAGTTTCACCGTCGGCTATCTCTACGTCACCGGAACACAGACCGCCACCCCGGCGGGCAGCGGCATCATCAGCGCCTTCGGAATCGACAACGATACCGGCAAGCTCATCGAGCTGCACGGATTCCCCATGGGGTCCGGCGGTGCCAACCCAGGACGGACCGTCCTCGTCGATGGCAGCCGCTTCGTCTACGTGCTCAACCAGGGCACCCCGGCCAACGGTAGCCTGCCCTGCAACGCCAGCAACATGTGCGCCAACTCCAACATCACGGAGTTCGTCGTCGGCGGAAACGGCATCCTCACCCCTCAGGAGACCTTTTTCACCCAGGGAAACAATCCCTTCCGTCTCGTCGCCGACTCCTCGGGAAACTATCTCCTCGCCCTCGATCATGACGCGCCCTCGAACCAGTTCTGCAACTCCGTCGTCTCCGGCGCTACCAGTTGCGGCGACGTTTCCGTCTTCAAGATCGACAACACCACCGGTCGCCTCACTCTGGTCGACAACGCCCAGTTGACCGCTTCCACCGGCTCTCAGGTCACCTACTTCCCCGTTCCGGCCAATCCGGTTGACTTCGCCATCTCCCCCGGCTATCTGCTCACTGTGAGCGGCGCAACCGGCGTCTCCGGCGGACAGGTCGTCTACCCCTACACCTACAACTCCAGCACCGGTCAGCTCGTCGTCAGCCAGAACGTGCCCCAGGTGCTCAACAGCGGCTCCGGCGCAACCATGGAAGCGGCTACCGCCATCCTCTACTCCGGCAGCAAGGTCTACGTGCTCGACAATGAAGCACTCACCGCTACCGCCAACGGCGTCACCACCACCAGCCCCTCCCAGATCGTGCCCTTCACCATCGGCACCAACGGCGCGCTCCAGTCCCTCACCGGCGGAGCCGTCCAGGACGATCCCTCCGAGGCCAGCCCCATCTACCTCATCACCGAATCCAAAAACAGGTTTGTCTACGTCGCCAACCAGTTCGGCGCCAGCCAGGCTACCGGCAGCGGCATCACCGGATACACCATCGACCCGGCCTCCGCCCTGCTTACCGAGACGCCAGGCTCGCCCTGGGGCACCGGTGCCAATCCCCAGTGTCTGGTCGAGGATTCCTCCAACCAGTACATCTACACCGCCAACGCCAACGACTCCACCATCACTGGCCGCGTGCTTGATCCCAACTCCGGGTCCTTGAACCCCATGCGCGGAAGCACCGGCGTCTTCGCCGTTGCCGGCCCGCCGGCATGGTGCTGGATTGACGGGCGCACCAACTGATCGCCCGGACTTTGCTCTCGAGGGAAGGCTGGCATCGCTCGCCTTCCCTCAACAACAATCTTTGCGGAGCTGGACTCAGCCTCCAGACCGCGATACGAACTACCCCGGCGGGCAAAATGCCTTCCGGCTGTCCATCGGAACCGGTGCCAGGCCCTGGCAATGAGCAGTAGAAGGCACAATCGAAGCACTCCCTGACGAAGCATCGCGCTTCTACCCAGGACGAAGGAAATTCATGAAGTTCGGCAAATTCGCGAAGGTCGCCAAGGTCTCCCAGGTCGCTTTGATCGCCTCTGTCGCGCTCGCGACAGCGACCCTGTTTACCGCCTGCACCCAATACCTCGACACCCTCACCGTCGACTTCCTTTACGTCGCCGCCAACCAGCAGGTGCCCGGTCAGATTCAGGTCTATGAGGTCAACTCCGAATCCGGTGTCCTTCGCCCCATTCCCACCTCGCCCTTTCCCTCCGGTGGCAGGAATCCCATCGCCGAAGCCGTCTCCCCCAACCACCTCAACTTCTATGTCGCCAATGAAGATGACAACGACATCGTACAGATGGGTATCGGCATCGACGGCAAGCTCTATCCCCAGTCCACCGTCAACACAGCAGGAGCGTTCCCCGTCGGCATGGCCCTGAACTCCGCCGGAACCTTCCTCTACACCGTGGACACCTATCAGCCCATCCCCGGTTGTGCCTCCACCAACCCGTGTCCCGGCGATCTCGCCGTCTATCCCGTCAACTCCGCCGGCGCGCCCGGTGCGCCGCTCGGCAACAACCTCACTTCGCCCAACGAGTGGCCGCTCCAGTTGACCCCCACCGACCGGACCACCCTGATCACCCCGACCGCCGTCAACGTTCTCCAGAACGGCAATTATGTCTATGCCACGGCCTACAATCCCAATACCTTTCAGGGTTACCTCTTTGCCTTCAGCGTCTCCTCGACCGGCACTCTGGTCCAGCTCAATGGCGGTCTGCCCATCCCCAGTGGCAGTTTCCCCTCGGCCCTCACCAGCGACCCCACCAGCAGCTTCCTCTACGTCGCCGACAACAAGCTGAACCAGATCACCACCTATTCCGTCCAGTCCGGACTTCCCGTTCAGATCGCTACCACTCCTGCCGGAAGCCAGCCATCGAGCCTCTCTCTTGATACCTTCGGCAATCTCTATGTCACCAATGCCGGCGACTCCACCATGAAGATGTACTCGACCTCCTCCACCGGCAGCCTCACCCAGATGGCCACCTACACCACCGGAACCTATCCCGTCGCCGTCCTGCCGGACCCACATGCCCTGGGCTTTGTTTACACCGTCAACTTTCTCGGCAACAACCTCACCGGCTTCCAGATCAGCAAGACCACCGGTGCCCTGGTGGACACCCAGAACTCTCCCTATTCCTCCCTCGTCCAGCCGACGGCGATTGTCGGAGTCCCACACAACGGCTCCGTCAAGTGAGGCTCACAATGCATCCCCGTCCACGGGTCCGACGATGGCCCCTGCTCCGTTCCAATGACCTGGCTGGCAAAACATCGTTCCGACCTTTTACAATCATCAGGACGGACCACCATTCACCCAGTTTTCTCCAGGCTCGCAAAGCCTGCCACGAAGGAACCGCATGAAGTTCAACAAAGTCGGCCGCGTAGCTCTGGTCACCGCCTCCGCACTCATACTGGCCAGCCTTTTTACCGCCTGCAATCCGGTCACCATCGACTATGTCTACGTAGCCGGAAGCAAGGCGAACCCCGGACAGGTCGAGG
>JAJZFR010000346.1 GCA_021805265.1 Acidobacteriota bacterium
CCTCGGGCGGCCCTTGACTGGTTTAGGAACTCGTTGAAATTCGCTGCAACGGCGCGTGTTTGTTTGGGATTTGCTACTCGCCTGGGCTAAAGAGTGCTCAAATCGGGGTTTTGGCCGGTGTTTACGGGGCTTTGCGGGCTTCCGGGAGCCTATCCCGGAGCCTGCAAGCTTGGTTCAGGCACACTGCTCCCTGAGTCCAGCCGAATTTGATTGCGCGATTAGTCGCGGCAGCCGGATCAGGTTGTGCGCTGCGCAACTGAAGACGAACAACCAATCGACCTTCTCCAGTCCGCGCAGCTTTACCTGCCGCAGCGGGCCGGTCTGCTTCAGCCATCCGAAGCCCTTTTCGATCAGCCAGCGCCTGCTCAGGCTCACCGCATAGCCGGGCTGACGCGTGGTCCTCCGATCCAGATGGCTGCGGCGGCCCTTGTTGTTCTTCGTAACGTGCGGCGTCACGTTCAACTCCCGCACCGTGCCGACGAAATCCTTCGTGTCGTAGGCCTTGTCAGCTCCCACGGTGATGCGCCGCGAGCGGCCTTGTTGTTTGTTATGGAGCATCAACAGCGCCGCATCGCGCTCGGCGTACCCATCGGCGTGCGTCACCATCGCGGCGGCGATCAGCCCGTTACGATTCTCCACCAGCGCATGGCCCAGATAACTCAACTTCGACTCCTTGCCGTAGCTCTTCTTGTACAAGCGCGCATCGGCATCGGTGGTCGACGCATGCGTCTGGTTCGAACGCTTCTGCCCGCGGAAATCCGTGCCGTCGCCGTCATCGGAGCCATCTTTCGTGCGAAAGCTCTTCTGCGATGCCCAGGCTTGAATCAGCGTACCGTCCACGGTGAAGTGCTCGTCGCTCATGAACTTCTTCCCCTGCCGGTTCACTTCGGCAAAGAACCGCTGCGCCACCTCCGAGTTCAGCAGCCGGTCGCGGTTCTTCGAGAACACCGCATGGTTCCACACCCCATCGTCCATGCCCAGGCCCACGAACCAGCGAAACAGCAGGTTGTAGTCGATCTGCTCGACCAGCAGCCGCTCCGACCGAACCGAGTAGAACACCTGCAACAACAGCGCCCGCAGAATATACTCCGGTGCAATCGATGGCCGACCGGAGCCAGCGTACAACTCATCGAACTCCTCATCCAGAGACCGCAACACCGTGTCGGTCAGCTTGCGAACCGCTCGCAGCGGGTGATCTGACGGTACTCGCTGCTCCAATGAAACATAGCTGAACATCCCATCCTGCAACCGCTCGTCTCCGCGCATATCTGTTAGACGAGACTGGTTTTAATTCAGTCGCAGAAAGGCTGCCTATTTCAACAAGTTCCTAGTACTACAGTTGTAGATAGAAGATTGGCAGCGGTGATCCGCGCTTTCGGTAGTGGCAGCGAAGAGCATGAAACTGGTGCCGTCTTCGCCATCGCGACCAGTGGAGAAGATGCTCAACGCCGTACCATCCTCGCCAGAGAAGGTGTGTGAGCAGGTGGCGCAGTTCGGGTACGCTGAGCGGTACCTGCTCGTCTGGAGTTTTTTTCTCCGCGTGCGCGCAAAACGGCTAGCACCGCATGGGCCAGCATGGCCAGAGTAATGTGCCGATACCAGCCTTGCCAGTGGCGGACTTCATAATGATCCAGCCCGCACTCGCCCTTGGCGGTCTGGAAGGCTTGTTCAATTTGCCAGCGTTGTCCGGCCACGCGCACAAGCGTTTCCAGCGTCGCTTTATGCTTGGGCGCATAAAACCAGTAGTAGGCCTGCTCCGGTTGGTCTTCGATGCTGCGCCGAACCAGCAGCCCATGGCTCCAACCATCCTCTTGCCAACCTGGGATCAGTGTCCAGTCGTACAGCCGTTCGCCTTTGCTGCCCGAGCCTGCGGAAATGCGTTCCCAGGCCAGATTCGGCAAGCTCTGTGCAAGCGTGTCCACCCGTCGTTGCTCGTGATCGGGCCAGCGCATCCGTCGGTCTGAGGCGATGGCCAGCACATAACCCAATCGACGTTCTTCGAGCCACTGGCGCAGTTTGCCGTTGTTGCCATAGACCTCATCCGCAGCCACCCAACTACAAGCTGCGCCCGCCTTCAACGCACGCTCGATCATGCGCCGTGCCAGTTCCGGCTTAGTGGCAAATTCTGCCTCTTCGGGCACGGCCGCGGCACGGCGACGTTCGTCGTCGGAGGCCCATTCTTCAGGAAGATACAACTCGCGATCCACCAACGCCGCGCCCTTGTCGCTGGCGTAGCAGAGAAACACGCCGACCTGACTGTTCTCAATGCGTCCCGCCGTACCGGTGTACTGGCGCTTGACCCCGACTGAATGCTCGCCCTTTTTCAGAAAGCCAGTTTCATCGGCGATCAGCACAGCTTCCGGACTGCTCAGTTCTTCCAGCACGTAATCGCGGAGCTGGTCCCGAGCGGCGTCGGCATCCCAACGCGCCCGGTCCAGCAGGTGCTGCACGCGATAAGGAGCCGCTTCACCCATCCACTCGGCCAACTGCCAGCTGTTCTTCCGTTCACAGTGGCTCAGCAAGCCCTGTAAATAGGCCAGACTGCGCTCGCGTGCCTCCGAGCGCGCAAACAAACCCGCTATGCGGTCATGGCACCGCGACAACTCAAGCTTCCAACCAGATAATCGCTTCTCCATCGCGCTTGCGGAGAACCACCTACCAGAGCGCGTTCAGTTTACCATCTACAACTGTAGTACTAGGAACTTGTTGAAATAGGCAGCCT
>JAJZFR010000035.1 GCA_021805265.1 Acidobacteriota bacterium
GCAGCAGCCCGCCCGGACGGAAGGACAAATACCAGCGCTCCGGCCAGACACCATGCAACGCCACACAAGCCGATCCCGCAAGGCACACCAAACGTGCGCCCAGCCTGTCGCTCGCAAGTGCCACCTAGACCCATATCCATCGCAATTTCAGAGTGTAGACCATGCCGCCCGCCCACGCGAGAAGCGCTAAGCGCAAGTCATCGCCCAGCTCATATCGGCTCCACATACCTCAAGTGCAACAAAGAGATGAGAAGGGGCTGTCCTGGGAACTCGTTGAAATTCGCGGGATCAGCGGTAATTTTGGCGCAACCCCCAAGTGCTTGGTGCCCCAGCCGCACATAGTCCCCATTACCGTGATAAGTCCCTTGCCCGCATCGCTCAACATGTAGTCCACGCTTGGTGGCACACTCTCCGTCGCGAGCTGGCTGAGTATCCCATCAGGTTCCAATTCCCGAGGTTGAGCGGTTATAAATCCGGCCCATATCAGTGACACCTATGCGGCATCGTTGACATTCTTGTGCTGGAACTAACTCCGGATGCGCTGAGGTTGTTTTTTGATGCTGCGCAGTGATGGTTCATCGGTCCTCGTCAGCGCCGGTTTGGTTCGTGCCGGAGCCGCTGTTGTTACTCGCTGCTTGAGGTCGCAGTTGCGTAACTCGTCCGCGTTCAACTCCGGCGAGTCACTGGGCAAATAGAGCAGTTCCACAGTAGTTATACCCGGCGGGAGTGGATCTTCGTGCATCTTTTCCTTAAGAAAAGCGCACGGCGCAATGTTGGCTCGGACACATTAACTGTGGAACTGCTCTAACCGGCGAATGATTGGAAAAGCGACATGAACAATTTTTGATATTGCGATATTTCGTCTTCGGCTGAGGCGGCCGAAATCCATACGACCGCCTTCACTCCCCGCCTCAAACGCACATCACGCGCACCGAACTCCGCTCGAACGCCGCCACGGCCTCCGGCGAAATTCCGTCATCGGTAATCAGCAGGTCAATCTCCGCCACCCCGCAGATCACCGCCGGACTCAGCATCCCCACCTTGCTCGAGTCCGCCAGCACCACCACCTGCTTTGACTGCCGCGTCATCGCGCGAAACACCGCCGCTTCCTCGGCCTGGATCGTCGTCGCGCCGCGCTCCGCATCGATCCCGCAAACGCCGATGAAAACCCGGTCCATCACCACCACCTGCAACGCCTCGAGCGCCGTCGGCCCGATCAGCGAAAACGCCTCGGGCCAGCGCATGCACCCGCCCGTCAGCGTCGTATCCAGCCCATTGCTGCTGCTCAGCTCCATCCCGATATTCACGGCATTGGTCAGGATGTGAAGATTGCTTCTGTGCCGCAGGCTCCGCGCCAGTTGCGTGGTTGTCGTCCCCGCAGTGATTCCGATGGTTTCGTTCTCTTCCACCAGGCTCGCCGCAGCGCGCCCGATCCGCTCTTTTTCCAGCGCAAAACGATCCTCGCGCACCGGAAATGAAGCATCGAAGCGAAACGGCTCGTAGACCGACTGACCGGCCAGCATCGCGCCGCCGTGCGTCCGGTGCACCAGTCCCTCTTCTTCCAGTCGCACCAGATCACGCCGGATGCTTGCCGTGGACGTTCCAAACGCCTCCGACAGCTCGTCGATCGAGGTCTTCCCATCCTTCAGCAGCAGCCGAAGTATCTCTTTCGCGCGTTGATCCGTCTTCGAGGACATTGCTGCCGCAGCTCCTGCAAACGCGGCTCGTCCGCGCCACTCAACTCATTTTACCCAACGTCGCGGCGTGCTCGCGCGTGGTCCGCGTGGGCACGGTTCGCTCGAGCGCCCGACGCAGTTGCAGCACGTCCCGTTCCGTCACTCCGTACCGCGCAAACTCATCGCTCCCCGCAGCGCCCATGCTCAAACCGTCCTTCCGATACACCACCGGACTTTCCATCCGACGCCGCAGCGATGCGTGCACTTCCTGCACCCCGGTCTCTCGCACAACCTCCGCCACGTTATAGCTGCGAATCCCGCTGCCCGCCATGATCGCGATGCGTCCCCGCGTCTGCTCCACCAGGCGACGTATCTCCGTCGTGGCCTGCCCCGCCTTCTGCTTTCCGCCCGAGGTCAGAATCCGGTGCGCGCCGCTTGCGATCACCGCCTCGCACGCCGCGCTCAGGTCCTCCGCCATATCGAATGCGCGATGAAACGTCACCTCAAGCGGTGCCGCCAGCTTCACCAGCCGCTTTGTCCGTTCCACGTCCACGCAGCCTTCGGGCGTCAACACTCCCAGCACCACCCCGTCCGCGCCCAGCTTGCGCGCTTCCAATACATCCTGCTCCATCACCGCAAACTCTTCCGCTGAGTAACAGGAGTCGCCCCCGCGCGGTCGAATCATCACATACAACCCGATTTCGATCCGCGAACGCACCCGTTCAATCAACCCCGCGCTCGGCGTAATGCCGCCCTCGGCCAGGTCGCTGCACAACTCCACGCGATCCGCACCGCCCCGCTCCGCGCTCACCGCCGACTCCACCGAATCCACACATACTTCCAGTCGCATCGCACTTCCCGTTTTCCATGAAAAATCCGGACCGCTCAGCTTTACTTGCACTCAAGCCATGCGGCCCGGATAGGCCATTTTCAATGCCAGCGCCACTACTCCGTTGCGCCGTCCTCGCCCTGCATTCCCTTAAAACGTGTACTTCAGGGAAAACTGCAAGTGCCGCTCCTGCGACCGAATCGACTCCTGGCTGGCGATCTGCCCGAACGTCGTATCGGTGATGTTCGTGTCCGGGTTGCCGTAGCTCACGATGTTCATCGCGTTGAACGCGTCAAACCGGAACCCCAGCGTTTCCGCGCGATACACGCTGAAGTCCTTGAACGCCGACATATCCACGTTCAGGTATCCAGGCCCGCGCACGTTGCCGTTGCGCGCCGTGCCAAACGCATTCGGTGCCGGCACACCAAAAGCGCACACTCCGTTATCCACGCCCGCCGTCAGGCAGGGCTGCGCGCTCGGGTCCGTACCAAACCAGTTCACGATGCTCCGATCCACGATTTTCAGCTTGCGATACTGGTTCGGGCGCGAGTTGCCATAGCTGTTCGAGTTATTTCCCGGCCCCGTCAGGCTCTCCGGAAATCCCGAATACCCCACCCCCGCGACGGAGAGCTTCCAGCCGCCAAGCGCCTCATCTTCCACACGGTTCATGTGCCCGAGGAACTCCTGTCCGCGTCCCACCGGAAGCTCATACACGCCCGTCCACGAGATGTTGTGGGTCACGTCGTAGCCTGCCGGGCCGTAGTCCGCACCGCTGTCGTAGTAGTTCTGGAATGCGCCGGAGTAGCCGTTCACGTCCAGCCCGTAGTTGCCCAGGCTGTTGGTCATCGCCTTCCCATACGTGTAGTTCACTTTGTACTCGAGTCCATGGCTCAGCCGCTGACGAAGCACCGCCTGCAGCGCGTTGTAGTTCATCATCGCCCGCGACTCGGTGATCAGCAGCGAATTCGGCCCGATCCCCAGCGCCGCGTCCACTCCATTCACGCCAATGTACGGATTGTTATAGAACGGTGCCGAGGTCGGGTCGCCGTTCACCATGTACTGGTTCACGTTCCCGTAGTCTTCAATGTGCTGGCCCTGCTCGCCCACATAGCCCGCCTGCAGCGAGATCGTCGAGGTCAGCGCATACTCGAGTGTCAGGTTCCACTCCTGCACATACGCCGGCTGGATGTTCTGCGGATACACGTTGAACGAACCGCCATAGACCGTCGTCCCGCCCGTGAATCCCTGCTCCGCCGTTCGCGGCGTCGTCACCGCACCCGGCTCCGGAGCGACCACATTCACGTTCACCGCCTGGATAAACGGCGTAATCGACGTCAACCGCTGGTTCGACGAGTTGCCCTCGAAGAAGCTCTCTGCCGAATAACCGCCGCGCACCACAAACCGCGGTGTCCCCTGATAGTTAAACCCGATATGGGGCATGATCTGATGAAAATTCGGCTGATAGCAGGCGCGGTTATTGCAAAGCCCCGATCCCGCCGGCGCACCCACCGGAACCGCATGAGCATACTGCACCTGGCCGGTGCTCAGGTCGATCGTGCCCGTCTTGTTGTTCTGCTCCACCCACGGCTCGTCAAACTCGTACCGCACACCAAAGTTCAACGTCAGATTCGGCATCACCTTGTAGTCGTCGTTGGCATACCACGCCGCCCGCCACTGCCGCTGACCCACATTCACGCTGTTCAGCGTAGCCTGCGCCGACTGCACCCTGTCCAGCACAAAGTCCGCACCGCCGTAGCCGCCGCCATTCGCTACGCCAGGATTCTGGGTAAACGCGCCGGTATAGTTCAGCGAGCCAAGAAATCCGTAGTTGTTGCTCGTCGGATAGTTGTTCTGGTAGCGAATCCCCTGCATGCCCACGCTCAGGAAGTGAAGACCGCGCTGCCACGTCAGGTTGTCGATGTAGCTGTAGGTGTTGTCGATAATGCCGCCGTCAAACGCCGGCGTTCCGATGCTGCTGACGCCCCCGCTGATCCCCTGGTTGGTAAAGCCCTGGAACGACTGGTTGGCAAACGCAATCCCCACCTTTTGATCGCCCGCCGTGCCAAACAACCCCGTCGAGTCCACGGGAAATCCCGTATTCCAGTCCGTCCTGGTAAAACCGAGGCGCGCCGAGTTCACCAGGTTTGCGGAAAACATGTGCACCCAGTTGCTGCCCACAATCCACGTCGGGTAGAGGTTCACCCCAGGAAAGCTCGTCGCCAGCACCGTCGTGGCCCCGTCATACGCTGTCGATTTCGAGAAGAACGCCGTCAACTTATCCGAAGCCGAGGGATCGTACTCCAGCTTCACGTCGCCCTGGTTGTTGGCCCGGTAGGTCCGCGTTGGTCCCTGGAAGTTGTTCGCAACCACTCCATCGGTCGGCGTCGCGTTCGGCAGCGGATAGATCGTCGCGTCCGCAAACAGGTACTTCGCCACCGGGTTCGTCACCGGCACACCCTGGTTGTTCGCGTACGGGGCAAAGTTGTTCTCCGGGTCATACAACTGGATCGGATTCGCCGCGCTCAGCAGCGCAGAAAAATCGCCCCCGCGCATCGCCTGCGAGAAGACGCTTGCCGTACCCGTTCCGCCCTTGTGATAGCGCGAACCCAGGTAATCCACAAAGAAGAACAGCTTGTTGTGCAGGATCGGGCCGCCCAATGTGCCGCCAAACTGGTCCTGCGAATAGGGATTCACCGGAATGTTCTGGTTATTGTTGGTCCAGGAATTCGCATTCATCCGATAGTCCTGCACATACCCATACGCCGAGCCGTGGAATTGGTTCGTCCCGCTCTTCAGAATGCTCACCACGCCCGCGCCGTTCACGTTCCCGTAATCCGCAGGTGCGTCCGCCGTCAACACCTGCACCTCGTCCAGAGCCTCCGGAGCCGGACTGTACGAGATCAGGTTGTTGAACGTCTCGTTCATGTCAATGCCATCGAGGGTGTAGTTGTTGGCCTGCGCTCGGTTCCCGTTCACGTTCGGAGTATCCGTGAAATACGTGCTCCGCTCGATGCTGCTCATCCCCGATACGCCTGCCGTGTTCACCGATCCCGGCATGTACAGCGTCAATGCCGAAAAATCCAGCCCATTCAGCGGCAGGTTGCTGATCGTATTCGCCGTGAACGTATTGCTCAGCGTCGCGTCGTTGGTATCCAGAATCGGAGTCGCGGCCGACACCGTCACCGTTGACGAAGAGCCGCCCACCTTCAGCTTCACGTTGAAGTTCGCCGTCTGCAAAACCTCGAGATCAAACGCCGGTACCGTAGCCGTCGTAAAACCCTTCGCCGCAATCGTCACCGTATACCGCCCGATGGGCAGAAACTCGATGCGATAGTACCCGCTCGCGTTGGTCGGCGTCGGTGTGTCCACGCCAGTGCCGACGTTGTGCGCCGTCACCACCGCGCCGCTCACCACAGCACCGGCGGAGTCCATCACCGTTCCGGTGATCGATCCCGTCACTGTCTGGCCACGCGCTACCCCCGCGCTCGCCAGAACCACAAACATCCAAAACGCAAACAGCCTCAATCGGTCTCTCGTCATCGCAGCCCCTCTGGAAAATATCGTTGTCATCCGTGCCATCCTGAAAAAGTCCAGCTTCCTGATTTCCATCGCCGTCCGCGGCCCCGTCCATCCAACATCCGTATCCGCCCTTGATCACCAGACAACGTCTCCGCGCTCCCGGTGACCAGTGAACAAACATTACACAAAATCTCGTTAACTATCCACAAAAATGTTCATTTATTTCAAAAATAATCGCATGTTTATCATTTTCTGCCATATTTGAGCATCCGCTTCGAGAATTTCCCGCCAAATATCTCACGGCCCTGAGTGGCCGGGCAGCACCCTGACCCCAAAAATCCAGGCATAGAAAACCCAGGCATCGACAACCATCCCCGCCCCTGCGCCCCAAAAACAATTGCGGCGCGACAGGCGTCGCGCCGCAACCAGATTCCACCGCTTGTCTCCCCAACGCGGGCCCTACTGCGCCGCCAGTTCTTCCCGCACCGTCGCCTGCTCCACCATCTGCAACGGATAGTACGCGTTCCGGATGTACTGTTTCACCATCCGGTTGGTGTTGAAGAACGATCCGCTGAACGCGATCGTCGTCCGCATCAGCCGACCCCACGCCTCGGCAGATTCCAGATACAGCGGCACCACTCGCTTCTCCAGCTTTTCGTAGAGCGCAATCGCCTCCGCCGCGTCGTCCGCGCCATCCTCGATTGCCCAGCCGGTTACCCCCTCGATGCAGCCTTCGATCCACCAGCCATCCAGGATCGAAAGCGAAGGAACCCCGTTCAGCGCTGCCTTCATCCCGCTCGTTCCCGAGGCTTCGTAAGGCCGCTTCGGCGTGTTCACCCACACATCCACCCCAGCCGTCAGCGTCGCCCCAAGCTGCCAGTCATAGTTCTCCAGGTACACCACCCGAAGGTCGGCGCCAGAGAACTTCTTTGCCTTGTCGATCACGCTGTGGATCAGAGCCTTGCCTGGCTCGTCCTGCGGATGCGCCTTGCCTGCATACAGAATCTGCAATCCGCCCGCCGCCTGGGCTATCGCCAGCAGCCGCTCCGGATCGGCAAACAACAGGTCCGCGCGCTTGTAGGTCGCCGCCCGCCGGGCAAAGCCCAGCGTCAGAACCTTCGGATTCAGCACCAGACCCGTCCGCGATGCAACCTCCGCCAGCAGAGCCTCTTTGGACCGCGCATGCGCCCGCCCAATCTCCCCGAGCGGTATCTCGATCGCATTCCTCAGGTAAAGATTGTCGCGCCGCCAGTGCGCGATATTTTCATCCAGCAGTTCTGCAAAAGGCTCCGAAACCCACGTCGGCGCATGCACTCCGTTGGTGATCGCGTGCACCGTATACTCCGGAAACATCTCCCGCGAAACCTTCCCATGCTGCAGCGCAACCCCGTTGCAATACCGGCTGAAGCGCAGCGCAACATAGGTCAGGTTCAGCAGCCCTTCATGGCAGCAGCCCAACCCTTCCAGCCGTGCCGTCCGGTCCGCGCCCAGTATCCGCCGCGCCTGCTCCATGCTGAACCGATCATGGCCCGCAGGAACCGGCGTATGCGTCGTGAACACACACTTCCGCCGCACCGCCTCCACATCCGTCTCTGTCACCTGGTTCAGCGGGCCGCCGCCCAGTTGCGACTCCAGCAGCGCCAGCGTCAGCAGCGCCGCGTGGCCCTCGTTCATGTGATACACATTCACCCGGTGGCCCAGCGCATTCGCCATCCGCGCGCCGCCCATCCCAAGCACAATCTCCTGCTGCAGGCGGTAGTTCGTGTCCCCGCCGTAAAGATGGTCCGTCAGGCCGCGATCCCACGCGCTGTTCTCCGCCAAATCCGTATCCAGCAGGTAGATCGGCAGCACGTGGCCAGACCGCCCCACCATCTCATACCGCCAGGCCCGCACGGCAACCAGCCGACCCTCCACCGTTACCGTGATCCGTGGCGATTCCTCGGTACAGAAATCCTCGATCTGCCACGGCTGAGCGTCCTCGGTCTGCTTCCCGTCCGCGTCCAGTATCTGCCGGAAATAGCCCTTCCGGTGCAGCAGCGTAAACGCCACCAGCGGCGTGCCCAGATCCGCAGCCGAGCGCAGCGTGTCGCCGGCAAGCATTCCCAGACCGCCCGAGTACGTCGGCATTCCGGGATCGATTGCGATTTCCATGGAAAAATACGCCACCACCCCGGCGGGGGGCACCGATTCATACGATTGCTGTTTCAGGGAGGACGGCTTGAACATCAGAAATTCTCCAAATCTGGGAATCGAATCGGCCTTCGGACACCCGCTGCGGTATGGAAAAATCCACCCCGGAGGAGAGCGAGGTCTTTGCCCGTTCGTTCCACGGCCAATGATTCATGGTTCCAGGAGCGCCCAGGAAATGCTGCTCGCAAGCGCCTGCAAGGTTCCAATATCTGATTGTACCAAGCACTCTGCTAGTGAAATACTGTTATTCCAGGCATCGTACGCTTCGTTCACCACTGCGGAAAACGCATTTCCCTGTTTCTTCGCCCAGACTGCCTCGCCCATCTTGCCTCAACCACGGTGCACTCTTGTCACAGCACCCGATGCGCCCCCTCCGACGCTCGGCAGAGGTGCATCTCCGCCCGAATCCCCGTCGCCGACCGATACCCTTCCGCCAGCCTCGCCGCAAACTCCCTCGCCAGCGATTTCTCCACCAGGTTCACCGTGCAACCCCCGAACCCGCCGCCCGTAAGCCGCGCGCCAATCAACCCAGGAATCTCCTGCGCCAGTTCCACCATCGTGTCTGCCTCGGCGCAACTGGCCTCAAAGTCCTGGCTGTAGCTCGCATGAGCCTCCTGCATCAATCTGCCAACAGTGCTCAAATCATTCCGCAGCAGAGCCTCCGCCGCCTCTACTGTCCGCGTATTCTCCGTAATGATGTGCCGCGCGCGCTTCCGCGCAGCCAATGGAATCTCCTCGCCCCACCGCCCCAGATCGCTCACCGTCGCGTCCCGCAGGAATCGTATCTCCGGGCGATGGCTGGCCAGAATGCGGCAAGCCAGTTCGACCTCCGCCCGCCTCGTCCCATACTCCCCGCCCGCAATCGAGTGCTTCACCATCGTGTTTGCGATCACCAGAGAAACCGTCTCCGGAATCGGTGCCAGCCGATAGCTCAAATCCCGACAATCCAGCAGCAGAGCATGATCCGCCGCTCCGTTGGCCGAGATGAACTGGTCCATGATTCCGCAGTTCGCGCCCACAAACTCGTTCTCCGCACGCTGGCAAAGCCGCGCCAGCCGCGGCCCCGCAATCGCTACGCCCAGCAGCCCCGCAATCGCCGTCGCCGTCGCCACCTCCACCGACGCCGAACTCGACAACCCGGACCCCAGCGGCACGTCGCCCCACAGGCTCAAACTCAGCCCCGGAATCGCGTAACCCTCCCCGGCCAGCACCCGCATCACGCCCAGCGGATAATCGCTCCAATCCCCGCTCCGCGCCGTTGGCAGGGCGTCCGCGTCGAAGCTGCGCTCCTCGCCAAAGTTCTCCGCATACACCACCACACGGCCATCCTCGCGCCCGGAGATCGCCCCCAGGGTGGCAAAGTCGATCGCCACCGGCATCACAAACCCCTCGGCATAGTCGGTATGCTCGCCGATCAGGTTTACCCGTCCCGGCGCGGCATACACCTGCGGCCTGGCCGCAAACCGATCCTCGTGCGCCCTCGCCAGTGTTGTCGCGTCTTTCATCCCTGCTTCTCCTGCCTGGTCATTTCCTGGCCAGCCGGAATCCAACCGCTTTCCGCGCTGATAACTTGAGCCTATGCGCCTGACTTATACGCTCAGAGAATCTCCGCACAAGCCTTGTTTCTGAAGGGTACGGGCTTCAGCCCGTACATAAGTGCTGCAAAATCAATCGGGCTTCAGCCCCCGAGGGAAGCTATAAGAATCTCCCTGATCCATCCGGTCAATACAAAGCTCCATCGGCCAGTGAACCGTCACCCCCGGATCAACCATCCGCGACCACGGCCCATCCACCGCCAGCGAGTCCGTCGGAGCCATCGTCGGCTCGAGCGCCACGCAGGTCTGGCGCCGCTCGCCCGTCGCCGGCCAGCCACCATCGCACAGCCAGAGTCCAAGATACGGCGTGATCCGCGCGTCAAACCGCACCGTCAGCCGCAGGCCCAGCCGAACGCGCTCAAGCGCGCACCAACCGCTGTCTTCTTCAAGCCGCTCGGTAAACAGCTTCTCCGCCGCGCCGCTGCCGCCCGCCATGGCATAACTCAAATCATAACTCGTTGCATGACTCCCTTCCGGACTTGCGCCCCGCCGCTCGGGGTTGGATAACTTCGCAACCGGCCACTCAATCCACGCGCCGCTAACTCCCAGCCGCTGCCCCTTCGAGTTCTCCACGCTCACTCGCTTCACCGTCTCCGGCAGCCGTATCCGGTCACCCTCCTCGCACACAAAAAGCGGATGCGCCGCCCAGCTCCACGGCACCGAACGATTTCCACTATTCGTCAGGCTATACAGTATGAAAAGCCGCCAGCCTGTCGCCGTCTCGCCCAACAGCATCGTCCGCGTCAACCCCAGCGGCAGCGAAAAACACTCCGCCATCAGCGTCGCCGAATCCTCCGTCCGCTCCGCCACACGCCACGGCACACGCCACAGGTCTCCATGGTCCGGCACGTCCACCCCTCCGCCAGCCGTTTCCACTCGACAACCCGCCACCGTCGGCAGGCACTCATCCCACCCGCTCGCGTCGCTCTCCTCAAACCCCATCGTCCGCGTCCGCTCGCCATAGGGCCGCAGCGGGGCCTGCAAGAGCTCGCAATCCCCAACCCCCTGGTCGTCCATCAGGTCGTCCCCCGAGTTGCCCATCAGATTGTCCCGCAGATTGACTTTCAGGCTCGCAATCTTGCCCCCCAAACCAGGCAGCAGCGTCACCTGGCAATCCCCCGCCCGAATGACAACCTTTTCATCCGCTCCCGCCATCACCCAATCTCTCCTGTGCTCAATCGGAATGCAACCGTGTTCCATCAAAAGGAACCCAGGGTGCCTCACCAAAGGGAACCGGGGTGCCCCACATCTGCCGGGCCGCATTTGCCCGGAAGATGTGGGCGGGGCGACAGATGCCCGATTCGCGACATCGCCAAATCAAGCAACATCAGCCGCTGCG